>JAKSRV010000119.1 GCA_024403435.1 Lachnospiraceae bacterium | reverse complement strand
AGCACATCAAAAGATAGAGGCACTGCAGATACCGGTAATGTTGCAAAAAGCGATATAGCTGATGTAGTAAACGAAGCAGTCGCAGAGATTACAGAATCACTCGGAACAGACAGCTTCGATGAGAAGATGGGCAGCTTTAGTGCAGCGATGGATGCGCTGACCAAGGAACTTACCTTCAGCGCAGACAGTTATATTGATGTAAAAGCATTGTCGATGATTCATCTTCAGCTTGGTATGGTCGGAAGAATCAATGAGCAGGCAGAAGGTTTGGGCGGAGAAGAATTTCTTGTCCCTTATGACAATGGTGTCGGAATTGGAAAGGCTCATATCTTATTTAAGAATGGAGAGGCAGGAGCCGCATCTAAGCTTGATATCAAGGCGCAGATTGCTGAGGGAGTAGCAGAGCTTCACATGAGTCTGAATGAGGATAGACTTGAAGGTTATTTTGTAGGAAATACAAAAGATGAACTTCAGAAAATGGAAAGTATTTCCGATATATTTATTGAGTCGCTCAAGAACAATGAATCTATGAGCGGACTGACAGTTGGTCAGATACCCGTATTCACCAGGGACGGTGAGGGCAGAGACAACTTAATTTCAGAGAATGATTACCGGAGCAAGGATGCGGATGGTTTACACTCAGAGGGAACTGAGAACAGAGTTTTACTGCAGGTAGCAAAGATTTTCCTGCAGTCCGTCAGGAGAGCCTGACATTAAGGAGCCCATATGAGAATAAATTATAATGTATCTGCAATGCTTGCAAATAATACTCTTTCGAATAATGACAATCGTCTGTCTAATTCAATTCAGAGACTTTCTTCAGGCTTAAAAATCAATAATGCCAAGGACAATCCTGCGGGACTTGCAATGGCAAAGAGAATGAATGCTCAGATCAGAGGTACAGAGATGGCTAACCAGAATGCTAACGACGGTATCTCTGTAATTGAGACTGCTGATGGTGCGCTTTCAGAGATTCAGGCGATGATTCAGCGTATGACCGAGCTTTCTACAAAGGCTGCAACCGGTACACTTACCGATGATGACCGCGAAATTATTCAGAAAGAGGTTGAGCAGCTTCAGAAAGAAATTGAAAGAATATCTGAGTCTACTCAATTTAACGGACAGAATCTCCTGGACGGAACCTATGGAATCAAGGCGTATACCACAGAGAACGATCTCAAGGTAAGTGCTGTAGCCAAGGAAGTAACTCCGGGCGAATATGTATTGGATGCTTTGAACTGGAGCGTAAAAAATGAAGATACCGGCGAGATGGAGGCTACCTTTACTCCCGGTGAAGGATTCCCCTCTACAGAGCCCGGTGATTATACAGTCAGCATGACTGACAACTATGTCACAATTGATGGCCCCAGCGGATTCAGCATGACTTATGAGATAAATGAGAAGCTTGTATTTGATGATGAAGGTAAGCCTATGGGTGGTTCTATAGGTAGTACCACCATTGATTGTACAGATGTAGGTCCTATGAGATTGCAGGTAGGTTCCAATGAAGGACAGGTTATTGCAGTAGATATTCCTGCTGTATCCCTTGGAAATATGGGAATTGCCAAGATCGATGTATCTACTCAGGATAAAGCAGGATATGCTATAGATAGATTGGATCTTGCTACACAGTATATCAACTCTGTAAGAGGTAAGCTCGGTGCATATCAGAATCGTCTTGAGTCTACTACCGAGAACCTTGGTGTAGTAGATGAAAATATGACCAGTGCATATTCAAGAATCATGGACGTTGATATGGCTGATGAGATGACTCAGTACAGTACTTACAATGTATTGGTACAGGCCGGAACTTCAGTACTTGCTCAGGCGAATGACAGACCTTCTACCGTCCTTCAGCTCCTTCAGTAAAATGAGTGGCAGATGTTAAATAACATCAGACGCAAGATGCGGAGAATAGAATGAACAACGACAAAAAGCAGGAATTTACCAGAAGAATAGCACAGGCGAACAGTACCGAGATGGTAGTAATACTGTATGATATGACGTTGGCATATATTGATGATGCCAAGGCAGCAAGTCAGGCATGTACTGCGGGAGTACAGGGTACTAATGAGCAGAGCGCAAATGAACAGGCTGCAGACAAACAGACCGGGGCAAATGAAGCTCCAAATGATTTTCACGCAGCTATAGGACATATCCAGGGATGCTTAAGTGAGCTGATGGCCAGCCTAAATTGTGAATATGAACCTGCACCTACAATGAAGGAACTCTACAGATATTGCATCAGACGCGTGGGGGCGTGTGAGGTAAAAAACGATCCCGCCATACTCGATGAAGTAATCAGAGTAATAGAGCCGCTCAGGGACGCCTATGACAAGATAAAAGGTGAGAATACATCAGGTCCTGTTATGGGTAATTCTCAGGAGGTTTATGCCGGACTTACATACGGCAGAAACGATGTTACCGAGAATTATGTGGAACAGAGCAACAGAGGCTTCAGGGCTTAAATAGCGAAGGCGATAAGGAAATTCCTTGTCGCCTTCTTTTAATTTGCAAATACTTTTAAGGGCGAATTCTATATAGTAAATATGTTGCGTTAGGATTTGTATACTCCGAGTATATTGTTTACGCTCGGTATATATGGTATGAGTATTATAAATTAATTCACGAGGGTGCTGATATGAATATACAGATATTTGGTACGAAAAAGTGTAATGATACAAAAAAAGCTGAGCGCTATTTCAAAGAGCGAGGCATTAAGTATCAGTTTATAGACATGAAAGAAAAGGGTATGAGCAAGGGAGAATTTACTTCTGTAGCTCAGAATAACGGCGGTCTCGACAATATGATTAACTGGGACGGTAAGGATAAAGACCTATTGGCTCTGATAAAATATATCGCAGAAGAGGACAAGCTGGAAAAGGTGCTGGAGAATCAGTCAGTCCTACGTACTCCTGTGGTGAGAAACGGTAAACAGTCTACTTTGGGTTATCAACCCGATATATGGAAAGGATGGAGCTGATATGGTTACAGAAAGCTATGATATTGAAACAGAGGCAGTGATTGGACTTCATGATTTTTATGGTGAGAGAAAGCATTTGATAGATGTATGTCTCATCATATTTTCAGACGAAATATATGAGCATCTCTTGGATACATTTGAGTGTGAAGAGATAGCGAGACTGAAAATATGTAATGGTGATGTCCCTATATACAAGCTTAACTACAAGGGTAAGGATGTGGCATTCTATCTGTCTGCGGTAGGATCGGCAGTAGCTTCTTCGCTTTGCTATGAATGCAGCTGGATTACCGGAGCAAGCAAGTTCATAATGTTCGGTTCCTGCGGTAGCCTGGACGGTGAAGTTACCCGTGGAAAGTACATTATTCCTACAGAAAGTTATCGTGGTGAGGGTGCATCATATTATTATGCACCGGCATCGGATTATATAAAAATTAAGAATAGTGACAAGCTTGTCAGTATTTTTGAAGATATGAAGATTCCATACGTACAGGGAAAAGTATGGAGCACCGACAGTATGGTACGTGAGACTAAGGGATTGTGTGCCAAGAGAAGGGCAGAGGGCTGCATCGCAGTAGAAATGGAATTGGCCGGTGTGCAGGCAATATGCGATTTCTATGGAATGGAGTTGTATGACTTCCTGGAGCCCGGTGATGTTCTGGCAGACAGTGGCTATGAGGTAGAAGGCCTGTCTGCGGCAAACAATTCGTTTGGCAAAGCATATATAGGATTAAATGTAGCTACGAGACTGTAGTTACTGATAAGAGACAGATATGCCACGAGTAGATATTTTATAAATGTACATATCACGAGTAAAAAATATAATCTGCGTACAATAATGTATAATAGTAGAAACAGAATAAATAAATAGTGGATTTATGCAAATTGATGATGGCTTCAGCCCAGTAAATATAAGGGTTGAAGCCTTTTTGATTTAGTGTAAGTACATAAATCATGTGTATATTAACAAAATTATATTTTTTCAAAAAAAGTACTTGCATAAAATATGATTCATTAATATAATCGCATTACATCTTGATTATTCAAACGCGAATCTAAGCGGGAGATAAATCTTTTTCAGAGCGTATCGCTCAATGTTTTCAAAAATAATTAGTTAACTGCATAAGCATATGTGTAAATAAATAATTTGTATTTGCAAATGTATATTTATTTATTCGCATTTGTAAGAAAGGTTTTTTCGGTGTATTTATTATGTCCTTTTTTAGGAATAGCCTGTTTGTGGGATTATTCCACGGGCCGTATTCCTAATTTCTTACAGTTCAATATTCTGGGTATTGGACTGATCTATTCATTCTGTTTTGGAGGGTGGAAAGGTGTTCTTATTTTTCTGCTAAAGGCCGTTTGGGTCGGTTCTGTCATATTTCCCTTATTTATTTTATCGATGCTGGGGGCAGGTGATATTAAAATCATCGCTCTTGCGGCCGGATATTTTCCGGTGAGTAAATTGCTTTGGTTTGCTTTCTATCTGGCAGTATCTGCAGCAGTTGTTTCAGTGATAAAGCTATTGGTAAGCAGAAGCGTCAGAGAGAGGATCAGTCATTTTCTTTTATATGTTAGGGAGACTGTAAATACCAAACAAATCAAACCATATCACCAGACCCGTGAGGGACAAATCAAGTCAAGTATAGTAATGAGCGGTCCGGTTTTGTTTAGTGCATTACTGGCGCTGGGAGGAGTTTATTAGATGGTTAAAAATGTAGAAGAACCAACGCTGGTTTTGTATGACAAGGAAGAAGAATATACGCTTTTGATGTCAGATTATTTGCGTTCGCAAAGAGGAATACCTTGGAAAATTCGCTCATATACCAGAGGAGAGGATTTGCTCCGCTTGGAAAAAGGTAATCATATATCGATATTGCTGGTGGCAGAAGCATCGTATACCGAGAATTTTCGCGAGCTGGATTTCGATAAAATGGTAATTCTTAACGAATCAGGTTTTGTTAATGATGAACTGACTAACGTAAGTAAATATCAGGCTGCCGAGAATGTGTTACATGCATTGCTCGAAGTGTATTTGGAATTTGCATCGGACGACAGAAGGCTGCTTCAGGGCGATTCGGAAACTAAATTTATTGGTATATATTCACCGGTTAAAAGAAGTCTGCAAACTTCTTTTGCATTGACGATGTCCGAACTTTTGGCGGATACAACCCGAGCGCTATACATAAGTTTTGAACATTATTCGGGAGTGGCGGATATTATGCCGGGAGACATGGAAATGGATTTGGCGGATTTGGTGTACTTTTTGAATGCAGATGCAGAAAAATTCAAATTACATTTTCAGTCCATAGTTAAGGAGCGAGGGAGATTAAGCTATATACCGCCTATGAAATCGGGGCAAAATCTGCTTACGGTTACACCAAGTGAGTGGCGCAATTTGTTAAAGAGAATCAGTGAAACCGGATTGTTTGATGTTGTAATAATGGACCTTACGGACAGTATGCAAGGACTTTTCGATATACTTCACGAGTGTAAATATGTCTATACGATTATGAAAGACGACAGATTTGCACAAGGAAAAATGATGCAGTATGAGCATCTGCTTCAGCAATACGAATACAAAGATGTAATAGAAAAAACTATCAGATTAACGATGCCAAAGTTTAAGTACATCCCTGATGTTTTGGAACAATATACTATAGGCGATTTTGCCGATTATGTTCGAAGAGTAATTGTAGATTTGGAGGATTGATTTGGAGTATGCGGATATAAAAAACGTTATACGTGAGCGTGTGCAGGAAAGACTCGATTTTAGAAGAGATTTCACTGATAGCGAGGTAGGCGATGTAATTGATGAGGTTATACTCAGTTCACGAGAAATGACAACTATGTCACTTCCTCAGAGAAGGCTTTTGCATAAAGAAATATTTGATGCTATCAGGCGATTGGACATATTGCAAGGATTTGTAGATGATCCGGCTGTTACGGAAATTATGATTAACGGAATGGAGAATATATTTGTTGAAAGAAATGGCAAGTTATTCGAAATTGCCGACAGATTTGAAAGTTCGGAGAAGCTTCGAGATGTGATTCAGCAGATAGTATCGGGCTGTAATCGAGTGGTCAACGAAGCTTCACCAATCGTCGATGCTCGTCTTTTAAACGGTTCACGAGTCAACATAGTTTTGCCGCCTGTAGCATTAAATGGTCCGATTGTTACAATCAGACGTTTCCCTGATAAGCCTATAGATATGGAAATGCTGCTGGACAAGGGGTCAATATCTCAAGAGGCAGCAGACCTGCTTATCAATATGGTAAAGGCAAAATATAACATATTTATCAGTGGAGGAACCGGTTCCGG
>JAKSRV010000118.1 GCA_024403435.1 Lachnospiraceae bacterium | reverse complement strand
AAAATTTAATGATAAAAAGCTTCGTTCTGATGATTGCCGGAACGAAGCTTTTTATATTATAGGAAAGATGTATTGTTTGTTATACCCTTGACTTTAGTATACTAAATTGATAACATCATAGCGTTAACAAAAGAGCGAAAGCTCAAGTTAAATGGAGGAAAAAGATTATGAAAAAGAAGTTTTTGGCAACAGCTCTTGCAACCGCTATGGTATTTGCTATGGCAGGCTGCGCAAGCAACGATGTAGTTGCAGATGTAGATGCAATTACAAACAATGATGAAGTGTCTGATGACACCGCAAACACTGATGATACCGCAACTGTTGATGATGATCAGCAGATTGACGATACCGCAGCTGAGAAGACAGACCTTGATTACATCAAGGAAAAGGGTACCCTTGTAGTAGGTATCACTGATTTCGAGCCCATGGATTACAAGGATGAGGCCGGCAACTGGATTGGTTTTGACGCAGAACTTGCAGAAGCATTCGGCGCAGCAATCGGTGTTAAGGTTGAGTTCGTTGAGATCGATTGGGATAACAAGATTATGGAGCTTAACGGTAAGACCGTTGACTGCATCTGGAACGGTATGACTCTTACTGAGGAAGTAAAGAGTGCAATGGAGTGTTCAAATGCATATTGCGTAAACGCACAGGTTGTTATCGTAAACGCATCAGTTGCTGATCAGTATCAGACAACCGAATCACTTACTGATCTTGCTTTCGCTGTAGAGGCAGGAAGTGCAGGAGAAGAGCAGGCTGTTGAATATGGTCTTACTTACACTGCAGTAGAGTCACAGGCTAACGCACTTATGGAAGTTAAGGCAGGAACCTCTGACGCAGCAATCATCGATAACCTTATGGCTGCTGCAATGGTTGGTGAAGGAACCAGCTATGCGGATCTTACTTATACCGTAGCACTCAATTCAGAGGAGTATGGTGTTGGATTCAGAAAGGGTTCTAATGTAGCAGCAGAACTCAATGCATTTTTCGAGGCATGTCTTGCAGACGGCACCATGATGGAGCTTGCTGATAAGTATGGCGTTTCTGCTATGATTATGCAGTAATTAAGGATTATATGGATTATTTTAGTCAGGGGCAATTCATTTTGTCCCTGACATTGTGATTTATAAATACTATTTTACAACACAGGAGTAGATCAAATGAGTAAAATAAAAACTCAAAATATTAAGAATAAATTTGTGAATTACATTCTGCTTGCAGCATGTGTGGCTCTTGTTGTTGTATTTACGGTAATTTATATTGCAGACAGGGTTAAGAACTCTAAGACTCAGGCAGCAATGGCTGTGGCAGATGAGTATTTTAACGGTGAACATTATGAAGAGGCGATTGAGCAGTACAAGAAAGTTATTGCAATCGATGCTAAGAAACAGCCTGCATATGCAGGTATTTCAAATTCGTATTTAGCACTTTCCGATCTTGCTACAGCAGATGGTGACATCAAGCTTGCTGTAGGATATGCGTCAAAGGCTGAACAGATTACAGAGCTTGGTAATCAGGTATGCGATACAACTAAGTTCAAAAATCAGCTCCCGATTGTATTCAAGTCGCTCAATACCGGTTTTATACAGACAATCAAGCTTTTCGCAATTACTCTTGCGGGAGCTTTACCGCTCGGACTTCTCATAAGCTTTGGAACTCGTTCGAGAGTGAAGATTGTGGCGGGCTTCTTTAAGTTCCTTATTTGGATAGTGCGCGGTACACCGTTGATGCTTCAGTTGATTCTTATATATTATGGTCCGGGTACACTGGGCAATAATATATGGGGAAGCAAGGAGACCGGAAGATTCTGGGCTGCAGCGGTTGCTTTTGTTATTAATTATTCATGTTATTTCTCAGAGATTTTCAGAGGCGGAATACAGGCAATACCTGTTGGACAGGATGAGGCCGGACTTGTGCTTGGTATGAGTAAGAGCCAGATCTTTTTCAAGGTTAAGCTTATTCAGATGGTTAAAAGGATTGTTCCGCCTATGTCTAATGAAATCCTTACTCTTGTAAAGGATACTTCATTGGCAAGAATTATTGCATTTAAGGAAATTATATTCGCCGGCTACAGCTTCATGAAGGGTAGTCAGGGAATATCAGGTGTAGTATGGCCTATATTCTTTACCGGTGTTTATTATCTTGTATGTAACGGATTGCTGACGATTGCGTTCGGTAAGCTTGAAAAGAAACTTGAATTTTTCAAATAGGAGAAGGATATGGGATTACTTGATGTAGAAAACATAAGCAAGTCATTTGGAAATACCGAAGTTCTCAAGGATATATCCTTTTCACTTGGTGAGAGTAATGTATTATCAATAATAGGTTCTTCCGGAAGCGGTAAGACTACATTGCTCAGATGCTTAAATTTTCTTGAAAAAGCTGATAACGGTATTATAAAAATTGCGGGCGAGACTATTTTTGATGCTAATGATCCTAAGTATCTTAAGCCCGCAGCGGTAAGACAGAACAGACTGCATTTCGGTTTGGTGTTTCAGTCATTCAATCTGTTTCCGCAGTATACAGCATTGGAAAATGTAATGCTTGCCAAGGAACTTCAGATGCAGAAGACTCCTGAATATAAGGCTGACAGAAAAGGCGTGCACAAGGCAATTGAGGCTGAAGCCGAAAGTCTGCTTAAAATGATGGGACTCGGTGAGAGGATGAAGAATTATCCTCATCAGCTTTCAGGTGGTCAGTGTCAGCGAGTTGCCATAGCAAGAGCACTTGCATTAAAGCCTGATATTTTGTGTTTTGATGAGCCTACTTCGGCACTTGACCCTGAACTTACAGGAGAAGTACTCAAGGTTATTCGTGAGCTTGCAGAGCAGAAGCGAACTATGATCATTGTTACTCATGAGATGGCTTTTGCAAGGGATGTATCAAATGAAGTAATGTTTATGGACGGAGGTAATGTCTTGGAGTATGGTCCTTCGAGGGAGCTTTTTGAAAATCCCAAGCAAGAGAGAACCAAGCAATTCCTCAGCAGATTCAGAGGTGAATAGATTTATACCTGCGATCGATTACGGTCGCAGGTATTTTTTTGTTAGTAAATTTTATAAGTATTATCTGTCTGCGAGAATACGGTTTGATTGTTATATTGTGTTAAAATGCGTGGATTATTCCGTGAATCGATGAAAAATAGTGATATTACTATAAAAAAATAATAAAATTTATGCAATATTGATAGAAAAATGTCACGCAGTATGATAAATTTCTTTTTGTATGTTTTTATTTAAGCAATTAAATTAATGAAAAAATGATCTTTTATGTTTTTGGTGTTTTTTTAATGAGTTAGGAGGAAGAAAAATGCTTGAGTTAAAGCAGATTAAGAAGGATTATCCTGCCGGCGATGGTATCGTACATGCACTCAAGGGCGTGGATATTAAATTCAGAAGAAGTGAATTTGTTTCAATCCTCGGACCTTCAGGTTGCGGTAAGACTACATTGCTTAATATTATCGGTGGTCTTGATCAGTATACCGACGGTGATTTGATTATTAACGGAAGATCAACCAAGGATTATAAGGACAGAGATTGGGATACATACAGAAACAATTCAATCGGTTTTGTATTCCAGAGCTATAATCTGATACCTCATCAGACAGTTCTTCAGAACGTAGAGCTTGCACTTACTCTGTCAGGTGTATCTAAGAAGGAAAGAAAAGAACGCGCCAAGGAAGCTCTTGAGAAGGTTGGACTTGGTAACCAGCTTAACAAGCGTCCCGCTCAGATGAGTGGTGGTCAGATGCAGCGTGTTGCAATTGCACGTGCACTTGTTAACAACCCTGATATTATTCTTGCCGATGAGCCTACCGGTGCACTTGATACCGAGACCAGTGTACAGGTTATGGATATTCTTAAGGAGATTTCAAAGGATCGCCTTATTATCATGGTTACGCATAACCCTGAATTGGCGGAGCAGTATTCATCAAGAATTATCCGTATTCTCGACGGTGAACTTAAGGGTGATTCGAATCCTATGACTGCTGAGCAGGTCAAGGCTGAAGCTGAGCTTGATAAAAAAGAAATTGCAGAGCGTGGCGGAAAGAGAATAAAGAAGCCTTCTATGTCTGTTATGACATCATTTGGCCTATCACTCAGAAACCTTTTTACCAAAAAGGGAAGAACAATTCTGACTGCATTTGCCGGATCAATCGGTATAATCGGTGTTGCACTTATTTTGTCTATCTCTACAGGACTTAATTCATATATTGAGAACGTCGAGGAAGAGACACTTACTTCTTATCCTATTCAGCTTGAGTCACAGACAATGTCACTCAGTACAATCCTTACCGCATTTATGGGTACAGGAGAGAATTCGAAAGAGCACGATAAGAATGCAGTATACCAGAACGCATCTTTATATAATATTATGAATGCTCTCGGTAATCTAGAGGTTACCGAAAATGACCTCAAGTCATTCAAGGAGTATATGGAGACTGAGATTGCCGCTTGTGAAGACGGAGATGGTGGAATCAAGGATTCATTGACCGGTGTACATTATACATATAATCTTGATATGCAGATTTATACCAAGAATGTAGACGGTGATATTGTTCATTCTGATCTTCAGAAGATTATGAGAGAACTCATGATGAAGAGTATGGGTATTTCTCAGTCAGCTCTCAGCAGTCTGTTTGCAGATTCAGGTGCTTCTTCTTCAATGATGCAGATGAATAATACTTCTTCACGTAAGGTATTTGAGGAAATGCTTCCCGGCCTCGACGGAGAGCCTGTAAATAAGGTAATCAAGAAGCAGTATGATTGCATCTACGGAAGATGGCCCGAAGCTTACGATGAGATGGTAATTATTCTTAATGAGAATAATGAAATTGATGATATTACTCTTTATGCACTCGGACTTGTTCCTTATGACCAGGTACAGGCAATTACCGATGCAGCTGTAAATCATACTACAATTGAGAACCCTGATAAGAGCTGGAGCTATGAAGAGATTTGTGCTCAGGAGTACAAGCTTCTTCTCAATGCAGATTGCTATTCATATGACAGTGAAGAAGGCAAGTATGATGACCTCAGAGATACTGACGCAGGTCTTCAGTACCTTTATGATAATGGTGTTACTCTTAAGGTAGTAGGTATTATCAGACCTAATGAAGATGCAACTACTACAATGCTTCGTGGAGCAGTAGGATATACCAGTATGCTCGTTGATTATGTAGTAGCGAGCAACAAAGAGTCAGATATCATCAAGAAACAGATTGAGAATCCCGATGTTGACGTATTCAACGGCCTTGTATTTGAAAATGTAGCAAATGACTATAGTGATGAGCAGAAGGCTAAAGAGGTTAAGGCATATTTTGACGGTCTTACCGATGAAGAGAAGGCTGCAATGTATGTTCAGTTCATGAGCACTATTTCAGAGGATGAACTGGAGAAGATGGTAGAGCAGCAGATGGCCGGAATGGATAGAAAGACCATAGAGGCTTCGCTTATTCCTCAGTACGCTGCACAGATGAATATCAGTGAGGAACAGATTAAGGAATATCTCGCTCAGATGTCAGATGATGATTTGATGGCAATCGTTAGAGAAGGTCTCAAGGCTCAGATTGCAGAGCAGTATGCTTCAGCAGTTATTGAGCAGCTTGCTCAGGTTCCCGAAGAGCAGCTTGTCATTGGCTTTGACCAGATGATTGACAGCTTCTCTACTGAAGATATGGCCGGACGTTACAATGATGTAATAGAGACTTCAAAGTCTAAGTATGAGAATAACCTTATTATTCTTGGAAACGTTGATCTTGATGATCCTGATACTATCAATTTATATGCATCATCATTTGAGAATAAGGACAAGATTGAGGACTTCATTGCAGTATACAATGCTGATAAGGACGAGCTTGAGCAGATTGAGTATACCGACTATATCGGATTGCTTATGAGCTCTATTACAACAATCCTTAATGCTATTACCTACGTACTTATTGCATTCGTAGCAATTTCATTGGTAGTATCTTCAATCATGATAGGTGTTATTACACTTATCTCTGTACAGGAGAGAACAAAGGAGATTGGTATCCTTCGTGCAATCGGTGCATCAAAGAAGGATGTATCAGGCTTGTTCAATGCGGAGACCATCATTATCGGATTTACATCAGGTATTATTGGTATTGTTATTACAATAATCCTTTGCTTCCCGATCAATGCTATTATCTTTAAGCTTACAGAGATTAGCGGACTTAAAGCTTATCTGCCTCCTGTAGCAGCAGTAGTACTTGTAATCATCAGTGTATTGCTTACCTTGATTTCAGGTGTTATCCCTTCACGTAGCGCAGCTAAGAAGGATCCTGTTGT
>JAKSRV010000117.1 GCA_024403435.1 Lachnospiraceae bacterium | reverse complement strand
GGGATATGATGGTTGAGATGTATGAGAAGTATGGTTACTTCAAGGAGACTCAGTACACCATCACCATGAAGGGTATCGATGGTGCGGCTCAGATTGCAGCTACCATGGAGAAGCTTCGTAACAATCCTCCCAAGGCATTTGGCGATCTTGAGGTTCTCAAGTTCAGAGATTACAAGACCGGAGTTGTTCTTGATATGAAGACCGGCGAGAAGTCATCTACAGGACTTCCTGCTTCAAACGTACTTTATTTCGAGCTTCCTGATAATAACTGGTGCTGTGCACGTCCTTCAGGAACCGAGCCCAAGATTAAGTTCTACATGGGTGTTAAGGGAACCAGCGTAGAGGATGCTAACGCAAGAGTAGCAAAGCTTACCGAGGACCTTAAGGCTCAGCTCTAAGCAATAAAACGTAGAGACTATTCGTTGGATTACGAATAGCTCAAACGGAGATTTATATGCCTGTTTTATCTAAAGAAAACATAAAAAGAGCATATCACTTCATGAAACGTAACGGTGTGGTCAACACATATTATGCGGCTAAAGAAGAAATTTTGGAAGGACGTAAGGCTCCGTATGAGCCTTATGTTCTTTCTGATGATGAGAGAGAACGTCAGCGCAGATGGGCGGATGCCAATGATTCGATTAAGTTCAGCATTGTGGTTCCCGCCTATAATACTCCCAAATATTTCTTGAAAGAGCTGCTTAAAAGTGTTCTTGGCCAGACCTATTTTAATTTGGAACTTGTTATTGTAGACGCTTCTGTAGACGATATCGTCAAGAGAGAATTGGAGTATTGTCTTAAATCATTTCCCGAGGAGATGCATGGCGAGCGAGTTCGCTATATACACATCTCAAAAAACGGCGGAATATCGGAGAACACCAATGAGGGTATTCTCGAGGCCAAGGGTGAATATATCGGATTGCTCGATCATGACGATTTATTGACAGAGGATGCGTTGTATGAGGTGGCGAGAGCAATCTATGCCGGAAAGTATGAGGAAGAGGGCGGTTCGAATGACAAGCTCTTCTCACGTACCAACATAGTCCACGGAAGACCCAAGATGGTATATTCCGATGAGGATAAATGCAACGAGAACGGCACAGTCTTTACAGAGCCTCATTACAAGCTGGATTTTAATCCCGATTATATTCTCAGCAACAACTATGTGTGTCACTTCACTGTGGTTGAGGCGGATTTGATTAAGAATCTGTTGCTCAGAAAAGAGTTTGACGGAGCGCAGGATTTTGATTTGGTACTGCGTGTATGGATGGCAGATGACAGACCGATAGTACATATACCTAAGGTATTGTATCACTGGAGATGTCACAGTAATTCAACTGCGGGAAATCCTCAGAGCAAGGAATATGCTTATGAGGCAGGCAGAAGAGCGGTTCAGGCTGCTGTGGATTCACTCGGATGGGATGCTGAGGCAGTGGGAATAAGACATCTTGGTTTCTACAGACTCGAATACAAGAGCGATCCTTTTGAGTTTCGCGACAAGCTTGGAGCAATCGGCGGCCGCATTCTCAAAAAAAGTACCAGTGGTAAGATTATCGGTGGTGCAATGGATATCACCGGAGCCGGATATTATTTCGGTATGCCGGCGGCCTACAGCGGATATATGCACAGAGCGGTATTGTCTCAACAGGTAGAAGCGTTGGACCTTCGTTGCCTGAGATTGCGCAAGGAACTGTGGCCGTTGTTCGAAGAGGTTACAGGCTTACGTTATAAGGAGACCCATGCGACCTGCAGACCCGATTCAAATGCATCGGTGCATCAGTGGGATCGTATCTTCGATTATCGTACATTGCCCAAGGATTGCGATATCCCATGTCTGAGCTATGACCTTTCCGAAGCAATTATTGCGGCCGGATATACACTGTTGTATCAGCCTGAGTGGGAAACAGTATGGAAAAAGTAACAGTCGTAATACCTAATTATGATGGAATGAAATTTCTTCCGGAATGTATCGAATCTTTGCGACCCGAAAATCAGCGTGCTATGGTTGATTACGAGGTGCTTGTCATTGATAACGGTTCGACAGACGGAAGTGTAGAATATCTCAAGAGCTGCGATTGGGTCAGAACCATATATTTGGACAGTAATACAGGTTTTTGCCATGCGGTTAATGTGGGTATCAAGAAGAGTAGGACACCTTATGTGATATTGCTCAACAATGATACCAAGGCGTATACCGGTTTTGTGCAGGCGCTTTACAGTGCCATCAGCAAGAGAAAAAAATGTTTCTCCGTAAGTGCGCAGATGCTTATGTGGGATGACGATATGTTGCTTGATGATGCCGGAGATTTATATTGCTGCCTGGGATGGAACAGATCACGCGGTAAGGGTAAGCTTGCTGAAAAATACAACAAACCCTGTAATGTATTCTCAGCCTGCGGCGGTGCGGCTATCTACAGAAAATCCGTGTTTGAAAAACTGGGTTATTTTGATGAGCTGCATTTTGCATATCTTGAGGATTTGGATGTCGGATACAGAGCCAAGCTTTTTGGCTATTACAATAGATATGAACCTAATGCGCGAGTGCTTCACTACGGAAGCGCCTCAACCGGTTCGCGATACAATACTCGCAAGACGGAGCTGGCTGCGGCCAACAGTGTGTATGTAATCGCCAAGAATATGCCGTTTTGGCAGATTATACTTAATTTTCTGCCGTTGGTTGTGGGCTTTATTATCAAGCTTGTGTTCTTTAGCAGAAAAAAGATGGGAATGCAGTACATCCGTGGTTTTGTACAGGGATGGAACAGATCTATCAGTGATGAGGGCAGAGCTCACAAGGTAAAGCTTGGTTTCAAAAATTTCGGTCCGCTGCTTAAGATTCAGTTGGAATTGTGGGGCAATCTGTTGCCGATACTTAAAGATGGAAATTAAGAAATATAATATATAAGGAAATTAAGAATTAATACTAAATATAGTGAAAAATTCTTAAACAAATACAAGGGGTGCCGCTGATGCGGGCCCCCTTTTCTTAAGAAATCTTAATTTGTCCGTAGACTCGGTGGGGCATATAATGGTATAAGCATCACCATATATTAATGTCAACAATAGGCTTTAGGTCGGTGAACAGATGATTAAGAGTAATCAGTCAATATTAAACAAACTGATGGTGCTTATAGACGCGGTTATAGTAGGCGGATCGTTTGTTTTGGCATATTTGATAAAATTTTATATTTTGGTTAAAGGCCCGGGTATCGGAGTTCTTCCTTTGATGAGCTATGTAAAGCTCCTTCCGTTCCTTATTGTTGTATACCTCATCATATATCTGATGACCAATGTATACACGCCCAAGCGTACAGTGGGTATGTGGGGCGAGATTTGGATGCTTTTCAGGGCTAATGTTGTGGGACTCGGAGTGCTGATTATTGCATTGTTCGGTATTATCCATGGTAGACCTTACGCCAGATCGGTTATCGGTATTTTCTTTATTCTGAGCATGTGCGTAGAATCGTTTTTCAGAATTATGATTCGAAGTATTCTGCGCAGAATCAGACTGAACGGATACAACAAAAAGCATGTTCTGCTTGTGGGATATTCGCGCTCTGCGGAAGCATATATCGATCGTATCCGCAAGAATCCCGAATGGGGCTACAACGTAGTGGGTATTCTCGACAATGAGGTTCCTATCGGTACGGAGTATTACGGAATCAAGGTGCTTGACAAGCTGGATGCGTTGGAAAAAATGGTCAAGCAGAACAACTATGACGAGGTGTCTATTACCTTGTCGCTGAAGGATTACGATTACTTTGAGAATTCGGTAAATATCTGCGAAAAGAACGGTGTGCACACCAAATTTGTACCCGACTACAACAGTATTGTACCCACCAAGCCTTTTACGGAGGATTTGGACGGACTTGCTGTCGTTAATATTCGATTTGTGCCGCTTTCCAATGCCGGCAACAGATTTATCAAGAGAGTAATGGATATTTTCGGTGCTTTGTTCGGAATAATCATTACCTCACCGATAATGCTGATAGTAGCCCTGCTGGTAAAAACCACCAGCAAAGGTCCTGTCCTCTTTAAACAGGAAAGAGTTGGTTACCACGGCAAGAATTTTTATATGTACAAATTCCGTTCGATGAGAGTGCAGAGCGAATTGGAAGAAAAAGCGGGATGGACCACAAAGGGAGATCCGAGAGTGACGCCTATCGGACGATTTATCAGAAAGACCAGTATCGACGAATTGCCGCAGCTGTTCAATATTCTGATAGGAGATATGAGTCTGGTTGGTCCGAGACCCGAGAGACCTCAGTATGTGGATAAATTCCGTGAGGAAATTCCCAGATACATGGTTAAGCATCAGGTACGTCCCGGCTTGACCGGCTGGGCGCAGGTTAACGGACTTCGCGGAGATACTTCCATCAAGAAGAGAATTGAGTACGATTTGTATTATATTGAGAATTGGACTTTTTTCTTTGATATAAGAATTATTATTATGACCTTCTTTACAGGTTTTATAAATAAAAATGCATATTAAGGAGACCTTAAAACAATGGCAGGAAAGTCAGGAAAGCGCAGCAAGAGTGGCGCTAAGATTGTAATCTTTTTAGTTGAGATATTGGTGATAATCGGACTGGTCGGAGCTGTGCTTTATTTTTTCAACAATAACAATAACGGAGATAATACAAGCGGTCCCAGTTTGACGATTGTTGACAATACAGAACTTACTCCCAACGATATAGGTATTTCTGAGGAGGTTCAGGAACAGACTCAGGAGGGAGGAGTGATGAGCGGATATATGAATATCGCTCTTTTCGGTATTGATGCCACCTCGACAGGTGTTTCTGCTCTTGAAAAGGGTTCAAGAAGTGACACTATTATTATTGTAAGTATCAATCTTGAGACCAAGGACGTAAAGCTTTGCAGCGTATACCGTGATACTTATCTCAACACCGGTTCCGGCGGATATCAGAAGTGTAATGCAGCTTATGCGCTCGGAGGCGGTAATGTAGCAATCAGTATGCTCAACTCAAATCTTGATCTTGACATCAGCAACTGGGTAGCAATCAGCTACAAGGGACTTGCGGATGCCATTGACTGCCTCGGTGGTGTATATATTGATGTAGACAGCAGTGAAATCGATCACCTCAACAACTATCAGATTGGTATCAGTGAGGTACTTAAGTGTGATTACACTCCCGTAACTCAGACCGGTTACCAGCTCCTCAACGGTATTCAGGCATCTGCTTATTGCCGTATCAGATACACTGCAGGTGATGACTTTAAGCGTGCCGAGAGACAGCGTGAAGTTCTTCAGGCAACCATGGATCAGGCTAAAAAGGCTGACGCGGATACTATTATCAGAACCTTCAATACAGTATCAAGCAGTGTATTGACATCACTTGACTCAGATACTTTCCTCGAGCTGGTAAAGAATGTAGGAAAATATACTATCGTTGCCGAAGATGGATTCCCCGAGGCTTCGCTTCGTACCACAGGAACCATCGGTGCTAAGGGAAGCTGCGTAATCCCCGTTAATCTTGAAAGCAATGTAATCTGGCTCCATCAGTATCTTTTTGGCGATCAGGATTATACACCTTCCGCTACCGTTAAAGAGTATTCTTCACAGATTTACAGTGAGACCAGTCCATACGTTAACTATTAGTGACACTGTTTGGAATAAATGAATTGAAATATAAAAGCAGCGGGTTATCCTGCTGCTTTTATAGAATGTGAGAATCGGATGGATATAGATGTAATCATTCCGGTATATCGTCCGGACAAAAAGCTGTTTACTCTGCTAAATGCACTGAATAAGCAGACGCTTCGTCCGCAGACGATTATATTGATAAATACGGAAAAGAAATATTTTGATGAACTGGTGTGGGGAACAGACTTCCCGGAGCGATATCCCAACGTAGAGGTTCATCATATTACAAAAGAAGAGTTTGACCATGGCGGAACCAGAAGAAGAGCTGTCAGACTGTCGTCTGCTCCGGCGTTTGTAATGATGACGCAGGATGCGGTACCTGCTGACAACAAGTTGCTGGAGAACCTGGTGGGCGGACTGTATAAGCAGGAAAAAAACACCATAGCGGTAGCATACGCAAGACAGCTGGCCGATGATAAATGCGGTGTGCTGGAGATAGCATCGAGGGAATTCAATTATCCTGAACAGTCTGTGACAAAGACCCGCAAGGATATAAACACTATGGGAATAAAGACCTTCTTTTGCTCAGATGTATGTGCGGCTTACAGAAGAGAAATATATGACAAATTGGATGGATTTGTGCGTAATACTCTTTTTAATGAGGACATGATTTTTGCATCAAAAGCAATAAAGGCGGGGTATGCCGTCAGATATCAGGCGGATGCAAAAGTAATTCATTCACATAACTACAGTAATTCGCAGCAGCTTCA
>JAKSRV010000116.1 GCA_024403435.1 Lachnospiraceae bacterium | reverse complement strand
TTAATTTTAACTCTATAATATCACAATTTAAGTTAAATAATAATATTTTTTAGATATGTTTGCATTATTTTTGTATTTATATGGTTTATTTTCATAAATTAGTGAAGTATTCAAATTGCGGTTATATACCAATCCCTGTATAATTCTTATATAAATGCACGATTAAGCAGCTAAAATCACACCAATGATGAAGCTTACTTTACAGCATATAAAAATATTATTAAAGGCGCTTACATTCGAAGGCGCCGACCGAGGATAATCATGCAGGAAATTAAGAACAAAGTATTCAATGAAGAGCGCGCTCTTTTCAGAAGCTCAGATTTAAAAATAAGTACTACCGTATTCGACAAGGGCGAGAGTCCTATCAAGGAAAGCAGAAACATCGAGGTATCGGAATCATTATTCAGATACAAGTATCCCTTCTGGTATACCAACAACATCAAGGTTGACCGTTGCACCTGGTTTGATATGGCAAGAGCAGGAGTATGGTACTGCAGGGATATCGATGTGGTAGACAGCCTGATACAGGCTCCCAAGAACTTCAGACGTTGTGATAATGTATCACTTCGCAACGTAACCTTTACAAACGCCGCAGAGACCTTCTGGCATTGCAACAATGTCAAGCTTAAGGACGTGCGCGTCAAGGGTGATTATTTTGCCATGGACTGTAGCAATATGGAAATTGATGGCCTCATTCTCGACGGTAACTATAGCTTCGACGGTGTCAAGAATCTTACCATCAAGAATTCTCAGCTGATTTCAAAGGATGCATTTTGGAATACAGAGAATGTAACCGTAGAAAACTGCTTCATTACCGGTGAGTACATCGGATGGAATGCCAAGAATCTGACCTTTATCAACTGCACCATTGAAAGCCTCCAGGGACTGTGCTATATCGATAATCTCGTGATGAAGAATTGCAATCTGTTCAACACAAATCTCGCATTTGAGTTTTCAACTGTAGACGCAGATATTCACGGTGATGTTGAAAGCGTTCTCAATCCCACCGGCGGAATCATCAAGGCCGAACATATCGGTGAGCTTATCATAGAGAAAGATGTAGTTGATCCTTCCGCAATCAAGATTGTATGCGACTCAGTGGACAAGACCTCCGACAATGCTGATTATGAAGCATTGATGTAGACTTATAGGACAAAAGCGCGAATCCCGGAGGATTCGCGCTTTAATCTATTTATAAATATTCGCTTTCATTAAAGAATCATATCGAGGTACTCGAGTCTTACAAGCTCATGCGGTACCACAAGCTTGTTGCCCTTGCTTCCGCTCATCAATCTGACGCACTCTGCCAGAGCTTCCGATGATATCTCATAGAAATTCTGTTTTACCGTATTCATCTGCTTGCCGGCATATCCCATCAAAGAGATTCCGTCAAAACCGCAAACAGGTCTGAATATATCCATATCCGTCAATGCTCTCATCGCACCGATAGCCATCATATCAGAAGCACACACTATAAAATCATGTTCGCTACCATGCTCAAGTGTGATATTTCTGGCCTGACGTTCGCTGAATTCACCGCAATAAATACTCATCTCAAGATTGAGTTCCTTGGCGAGTTCCTGCATTCCCTGAAGTCTTTCCTCCGATACGTAACCGTTATGCTTACCCGATATGTAAAGCACTTTTCCGCAGGAAGGATTGTTCTCGGTAATAGTCTTACGTGCCACATCCTTCTGCGCCTTGAGCTGGTCAACGCTTATGCATGAAGTGCTGTCATTAACGATTGGCACATCTACCAATACACTCTTGAATCTCTCACGCTCAACTACCTGTTGAAGCACGATATCATCCTTGGACATTCCGTACACAACGAGGCCCTTTACATTCTGAGACTGAAAATAGTTTTCAACCTCCAGCTCAGATTTACCTTCCAACATAGAGAAGAAAATCGGAACCACATCCACATGCAGCTCCTGAGCCTTGGCAATAGCTCCTCCGAGATACTTCATAGACACTTCATCAATAGCAGAAGTCTGAATGCTGGTATTGATTATCAACGCAATACGTCCCGACTGCTTTGAAGAAAGTGACGCTGCTACTACATTGGGAGTAAACTGCAGCTCATCGATTGCTCGGTTTACTCTCTCCGCAGTTTCTGCAGATACATTCGGATAATGATTAATTACTTTAGAAACGGTGGACACTGCCACACCTGCCAATTTGGCGACGTCTCTTATTGTTGCCATATTAAATCCTCATTCGTCGCGTTAGATGTGCTTTGCGCATCTGTAGCGACGTATAAATACTCTTTTGACGCTTAGCTGAGAAGCATTCTGTCATTATCAAGTGCCTGTCCGGTACCAACCTTAAATTTCTCAAGCAGATCGTTAACCGTCAGCTTGCTACGCTCCTCACCTTTTACATCATATACAACCTTTCCGTTTGACATAAGGAAAGTTCTGTTACCAATTTCAAGTGCCTGCTTCATGTTATGGGTAATCATCATGCAGGTAATATGGTTCTCCTCAACGATTTTCTTGGTCAGCTCGATAACCTTGTCTGCGGTACCGGGATCAAGAGCCGCTGTATGCTCATCCAAAAGGAGGAGCTTAGGTGTAACCATCGTTGCCATCAACAGTGTGAGTGCCTGTCTCTGTCCGCCCGACAAAAGTCCTACAGGCTGCTTCATTCTATCCTCAAGTCCCATTCCAAGGAGAGACAGCTTCTCACGAAATTCCTGCTTATCTCTGTTGGTGATATGGCTGAAAGGTGAAAATCCCTCGCCGGAACGCAGATAAGCAAGTGCAAGATTTTCTTCAATACTCATCGAAGGTGCTGTTCCCTTGAGCGGATCCTGGAACATTCTGCCTATAATACGACTTCTCTTGTGCTCGGGCAGATATGTGATATCCTGACCACCGAGCTTGATAGAACCGCTGTCAACAAAGAAGGTTCCCGCGATAGCATTGAACATAGTAGACTTACCGGCTCCGTTCGAACCGATAATAGTTACAAAATCTCCGTCATCAAGATGTACGGAAAAATCCGAAAGCGCAGTCTTGGCATTCGGAGTGCCGGGGTTGAAAGTCATTGATACATTAATAAGATCAAGCATTTATTTATCCCCCTTTCCGCTTTCATTCGTTGATGAAGCAGCTTTTTCTCCTTGTGAATGCCTTATCTTCTTTCCCTGGAAAGCAAACCACTTTCTGATAGCCGGGAAAGCAATCGCAAGAGCTACAACAATTGCGGTAATAAGCTTAAGGAACTCTACGGGAAGTACCTTGGTATAAAGCACTACCGCATAAATAATTCTATAAACAATCGATCCGACTACCGCAGCAATAATTCCTTTGAAGAAAGGCCTTCTTCCTATGATAGTCTCACCGATAATCAGACACGCCAGTCCTATGACTACGATACCTGTTCCGCTGTTGATATCTACCGTCTTCTGATACTGTCCGACCATAGCACCGCTGAGTGCTGTCATAGCGTTGGCAATGCAAAGTCCCACAGTAATGGTGAACGCAGGATTAATCGAAGATGCTCTGACCATATCCAAGTTGTCACCGGTCGCTCTGATAGACAATCCGAGCCTTGTACCGAGGAATGCCAAAATTAACAGTGAAACAATAATAACTACCACCGATGAAAGAATCACTGCATACCAGTCGGAAAGTTTTACCATAAAATCAGTCTTCTGATCCTTCAACGCATTCTTGAGCATTGAAAAAACAGTTCCCTGCTTAAGCAGGCTCTGGTTTGAACTCCATCCCATAACCATCAGGTTGATAGTATACAATCCGGTATTTGTAATAATACCTGAAAGAATTGAAGGTACCTTCAGTTTGGTATGGAGAAAGGCTGTTATAAAGCCTGCGCAAGCACCTGCAAGCATAGCCAAAGGAATACCGAGTATCGGATGTCCCGCTTTTGCCATCATTACGGATACCGCTGCTCCCAATACAAAGCAACCGTCTGTGGTAAGATCTGCTATATCAAGTACGCGATAACTGATAAATAAAGCTATCGGAACCATAGCATATAAAAATCCCAATTCCAGAGCTGTCTTCAATATGTATAACAAACCCTATACCTCCAAAAATGAAAAACTATATTTTGTGAAACATATATTAGCCAAACGTTTTTTGTAAAACGTTTTCTATCTTCCCCTAAAAAATCGGGGCAGGCAAGCTGCCCCGAAATATGTACAACATTATTGAGATTAGTCCTCGCTGGTGAGAACCTCTACAACCTCACCCATGTCTGAGAATACTGCGTAATCTGCATTTGCAGCAAGTGCAGTCTCGGTGTTAACGGTGATGATACCACCGTCCATGAGGTAGTAATCCTGCATATCATTCATTCCCTTGGTGATTGCCTGATAAGCAAGGTCTGCAGTCTTGGTACCAAGATCGGTGTAGTTAACACCACAGGTAGCAAATGCACCGTTACGAACAAATGAATCTGCTCCGGCATAGTGAAGAATACCTGCATTTGCAAGATCCTCATAAATTGCAAGCTCTGCTGCCATGATTACATTATCGGTAGGGGTGAAGATAACATCAACACCGTTTGCGATAAGAGTAGATGCTGCAGATACAACTTCATCATTGGTGTTTGCGGTAGCTTCTACATACTCGATTCCCTTAGCATCAAGATAAGCCTTAGCCTCTGCGATAGGAGTAGCTGAGTTTACCTCTGAAAGAGAATAAAGAAGACCAACCTTCTGGATATCAGGATTCTGAGCAAACATCATATCCATGATGAAATTGGTATTAAGTCCGTCGCTGGTACCGGTAACATAATCGATTCCGGTAAGCTCTGCTGCTGTAGGATCTGAAATAGCTGCATATACAACAGGGGTCTGAGTATCTTCTGCAGATACGGTTGCAACCTGAGCTGCAAGAGTAGCGATAGGAATAACTGCGTCTGCGCCATCAACGATAGCCTGATCACAAATCTGCTTAAGAGTAGACTGATCATTCTGTCCTGAGTAGATGGTGTAGGTAATTGTTACGCCTTCAGCAGCTGAAATTGCATCAAGCTCAGCAGCGATTGCATTAGCGATCTCGTCAAGAGAAGCATGGTCAAGCTGCTTAACGATTGCTACATTGTAGGTAGCATTTGAATCTACTGTAACGTCTGTATCGGCGCCATCAGTATTTTCGGTTGTGTCGGTTGTCTCATTGCTTGAGTCGGTCTCAACATCGGTAGTTACGTCATCGGTAACCTCACCGCATGCTGCAAGTGCGAGCATCAAGCAAGCGCTCATGCCGAGAGCCATGAGCTTCTTCAAAGTGTTTTTTTTCATAATTTTTCTCCTCCGTGGCATTTACTATATTAAATGCACACATGTATTTTAAGTTCCTTTTTGCAGAAATGCAAGCAAACATGCGGATATTTAGTATTTTTTAGCCAAAACCAACCGATTTTTTATATTCATTTAATTGACTTTATTGCTATAGAAAACTAAACTGTTTTTTGCACGGGTTTTATACGGGAGGTGTACTATGCCTTTAATGGATGAATTTAAGGACGAGCGCGAAGAGATAAAAAAAGCGCCGCTCAAGAAGAGATTAGATTACTTTTGGGAATATTATAAATGGTGGGCCATCGGCGGAATGCTTGCTCTCATTGCAATAGCGATGTTCGTTCGCTCCATTCTCACCAGAAAGGAGGAAGTGCTGTATGTTGCATTAATCAATGCGGCAGAGGTACTGGGCGGAGATGTCGACAGTAACCTCAATGAGCCTTTCCTGACCGCTCACGACTATGATCCTAAAAAATACAAAGTATCCTTTGATGCGGATTTCAAAATGAATATTTCGGGAGCTGCCCATGCTGAATCGGCTTCAGTCACTTCAGCCTATATAGATTATGTATCTACCACCGCATCAGCCAGCTCGCAGCAGACTCTTTCGGTATATGTAGCTGCCAAATCTGTGGATTTGCTTGCCGGCTCCGAGAACTGGTTCGATGAATATGCTTACAACGGCTTCTATCTTCCCCTTGCCGATATTTTCACGGAAGAGGAATTGGAAAAATACAGCGACTGTCTCTACTATATTGATTATGCCGTAAAGGATCGCTACAACGAAGCTACTCAGAATCAGGATTACAAATACAGTGAAAAATACCCCGATCCCTATGACATCGAGGCTATGGAAAACCCTGTTGCCGTAGGTATCATCCTGAAGGAAAATACCATCATCAATACCTGCTATGCATTTGTCACCGAGGACAAGGGCGACAATGTGGTAATCGGTATTATCTCCAACAGTAAAAGACCTGAGCTTAGCCATGATCTTATTATTTCTCTTCTCGAGGAAGTTGAAATACCCGAGCAGGCAGATAATGCTCAAACTGATAACAATCCAACAGAAAACAATCAGACAGACAGCAACCAAGCTGAAAGCAATCAAGCCGAGTAACTATCAAGTCAAACAGCTATCAAGTCAAATAGCTATCAAGTTGAACAGTATATAAGTCACAAAAAGCGGTGCCTCACATATGTGAAGTACCGCTCTTTTTTAACTCTTTTTGTCC
>JAKSRV010000115.1 GCA_024403435.1 Lachnospiraceae bacterium | reverse complement strand
TCTGTAGATAATATCCTCTCTGCTGGGTCCGTTGCTGACCATGGTAATCGGGTATCCGATTTCCTTCTCGATAAACTCGATATATCCTCTGCAGTTCTCGGGAAGATCCTCATACTTCTTGATTCCGCGGATATCGCACTTCCATCCGGGAAGAGTCTTGAGTACGGGCTTGCACTTTTCAAGCTTAGCGGTTACAGGAAAATCTGTAGTAACTTCGCCGTCAAGTTCATAACCTACACATACAGGAATCTCATCAAGATATCCAAGTACATCAAGTACTGTAAATGCTACATCTGTGGTACCCTGCATACGGCAGCCATACTTGGATGCTACACAGTCAAACCATCCCATTCTACGAGGTCTTCCGGTAGTAGCACCGAACTCACCCTTATCTCCGCCTCTTACTCTGAGCTCCTGAGCCTCATCGCCGAAAATCTCAGATACAAATGCGCCGGCACCAACTGCTGAAGAGTATGCCTTACATACAGTAACAATCTGCTTAATCTCATAAGGAGGGATTCCTGCACCGATTGCGCCGTAAGCTGCAAGTGTAGATGAAGAGGTAACCATGGGATAAATACCATGATCGGGATCCTTTAAGGTTCCGAGCTGACCCTCAAGAAGGATTGTCTTACCTTCCTTGATAGCCTTGTCAAGGAACAATGATACATCACATACATAAGGTGCAACCATATCACGATACTCGTGAAGAGTATTCAAAAGCTCTGCGGGATCGATGGGATCCTTGTGATAGAGGTGCTCGAGAAGAACGTTCTTGAGTGAGCATACTCTCTCAACCTTCTCCTTAAGTACATCCTCGTCAAAGAGTTCGCTTACCTGGAATCCGATCTTTGCATACTTATCTGAATAAAAAGGAGCAATACCTGACTTGGTAGAACCGAATGACTTACCACCGAGTCTCTCCTCCTCATATGCATCAAAAAGCACATGATAAGGCATTACAATCTGGCAACGATCACTTACAAGAATCTTGGGAGTGGGTACGTTCTGACTTGTAACCTCATTAATCTCCTTAAAAAGCTTGGGAATATCAAGCGCTACACCGTTACCGATGATGCTTGTAGTATGTGAATAAAATACTCCGGAAGGAAGTGTGTGTAATGCGAAACGTCCATACTCATTGATGATGGTATGACCTGCGTTTGCTCCACCCTGAAAGCGGATTACTATGTCTGCATTCTCTGCAAGCATATCGGTAATCTTACCTTTTCCTTCATCTCCCCAGTTAGCTCCAACGACTGCTTTGACCATTTTGATCTCCTTTTAATAACTAAACCGTTAATATAGCGGTGTGTTCGGGTTTACATAAAAATAATTCAACCGCACACCGCAAAAAGTATACAACATTTATGCTTTTTAGTAAAGTATTTATACTGTCATAATATGCATTTTCAGCACCTTTTTAGACAGTATTAAGCTATAGATTTTACCACAATCTACTGCCTGTCATAATATGCCTTACCACCGCTGGGAAGGAAATAAGTTCTGATATATCCGTCTGTCGACAGTATCACAAATTCATTGGTGGCTTCCACATAGTAAACATAGTCTCCGTCCTCTGCTTCCGTCTTGGTAAGCGCCGCCGGATTATTAATAACCGCCGATGCTGCAGCTTCATAGCTTTCGGCTGAATCAAATCCCATCTCTATACCGTGCTTTTCATAATGCTGATCGAGTAAATTTTTGTTTCTGAATCGGTAAGTAACCGTTGCAGGTTCCTGCGCAACCTGCCCCTGATCATCCGCCCCCGTACTTGCGTCATCCACCTTGGGATCATGAACCGGCTCGCTCTGTTCGGGAGCATTGTTGTCTTCAACCTGATTACCGGTCGCTGAAGCATCATTACCTATTTCACCATCGGAGACATCTGTACCATCGGAAGGTTCCGTACCATTTGCGTCCGAATCATCAGCCCCATTCGCATCCGGGGGCTCTGCTACATCAGTTGTTTCATCATTACCTTGCGAATCATCTGCATCGACCGTTGCCGCACTGCCATTTGTATATGAAGTGCCGGATGAATCCTCAAGCTCTGAATTTGTCGCAGCATTATTACCGGCATCAGTCACAATATAGTCGCCATCGTTGCCGTTAACCATATTCTTAACGAATATAATACCGCCTATAATCACAGCAATAGCGATTGCCGCAATAAGCACCTTGACAATAATGTTATTTCCGGCACCACTACTGCCGGCACCGCTGTTACCGTTACCTATTCCGGAATTTGCTCCCGTGTTCGATATGTGTCCGGCACCTGTCGCAGCAGCGCCGCTCTTTTTCTTATCACGGCATGCCTTACATCTTTTTGGCAGTTCTAATCCCTTACTTTTGTAAAAGCTTATCTCTGAATCTTTTAATTCAAATTCTTTTCCGCAATCTTTACAAACAATTTTCATAATACACCTAACCTTTACTACTCTTCATCCACCGGCTCTGAGATACTCTCATCTGCGTTTTCTTCAGTTGCAGCTTCTTCAACACTCTGAGCATCAGCGTTGCTGCAGGAACCGATCACGCCTTTATTGAACAACGCGATGAGCACAAACAATACCACCGCCGCTATACTTAGAACCGTGACAAACCTTTGCTCCTGTTTCTTCGATTCTCTTCTGAAATTAGGATTTTCAGAATTCTTTTTCTTAGCCATTTTACTCTCCAAATTCCTCAATCCGAGGTGCACGGGTTCGTGATATCATATTGACCTCACAAGCTCCGAACTTGCGATAATTCTCTCTGCCCTCGATGAGGCATACCTTATTTGCACCGGTCTGTGTAGGATTCTTTGTCTGATAATTATCATCCTCCCAAAAACATACCGGACAAATATCATACTCTGAATCCTTTTCGTTCATCGTATAAAATCCGCAACAAACACACTTTTTTTTCATCCTACAACCACTTCTTTTTCTTAAAAATAATAAGACTGACCACAGCAATAGCGACACAAACAACGGCTACCAAAGGATATGCCCACGGCTGATCAAGCTCGGGCATATATCTAAAGTTCATTCCAAACCATCCGGTAATCAATGTAAGCGGAGTAAAAATCGTAGCTATGACCGTCAAGTAAGCCATATTTCTGTTCTGCTTTTCCTCCATCTGCGCATTATACAAATCTCTGATAAGAATTGTATGCTCACGAAGAGAAGAAACAATATCAAGCAGACGGCCGACGCGTTCATTTATCAGTCTGAAGAAACGAAGCTTCTTGGAACTGAAGAAATTGTTCTCATTCTCCTCAAGCTCCTGAGCCACATCCATAAGCTGCTCATAATGCACTCTGAAATCCATCACCAGACTTCTGATTTCGACAATACGCTCCATCACGTCGTCCAGCTTGCCGTCCAGGATGGAATCTTCCATCTTATCCAGCTCCTTCTCATACTTTTCCAGCAGCATCAAATCATCACTGACAATACATTCCAGGAAATCATAGATAAAACGCTCCAGACTGGGGAACTTCCATTTCTTGCGAGCCTTTATGACATCTATCATTTTCTGCGCAGTGCCATCCTCGCATATAAATACTATTCCTCTCTCATCAATCGCAAAAAATATGACTCTGTGAGAGATATCCTCCACCTCTACATCCGGTATCGCAAAGCAGCCTGTTAGTGAATCATAATTGACCTGAATTCTGGTTACAGCTGTATTTTCAAATCCAAAATCAAGATCTATTCCCATGTCAAACAGATCTGCTTTTTTCTCATACTCTTCTCTTTTCATTACTGCGACATACTGATACTCTTTGCTGTTCAGCTCATCCGCAGTGCATTCCGTCAAAGTCTCTTTTATCTGATAAAACATTATTTTGCTCCAAACACTATATTAATCTTGTTATCACCGACGTTTTTATCACTCTTCAGAAGAGTCTCGACTATTGTCTTCGCCATTCTTTCGGCATCCCTAAGGAGACCTCTGTCAATCGCTTTACTCTCTTCATCATGAGCTATGTCTATATATGAATCACCGATTTCTTCCTTGGAAAGAGGCTTGAATATATCGCTCCTTTCATCAAAATACTGCCAACTGTCATTATCTATAACACTGCCTGTCACTTTAGCCTTAGGCAATGTAACCGTATATTCCTCGGTTTCCTCATCATAGGTCACCACTGCCTCAGAAAAATTCACACCTGCCGTCACCTTTCCATCCGCAGTTATTACATAAGAATTACTGCTTCCCGGAATAGTAATTCCAAACACTTCCTTCGACTCCGCCAAGGTAGATACATATGTATAATAAACAGTAGCGGTTTCCATTATTCCAAGAGACTGTACAGAGGCTTGTATCAGATCCTCAGGCTTTACCGTTTCTTCCTCTTCCTCAACTATACTCTCTTCAGTCGTTCCGAACTTATCCTTCGCATTTTTCACTATCAGAACAACAGCCAGAACAATTACTGCCACAAAAAGTATTCCAAACACCGTAAACAGTATCTTCAATCCACTGTTATCTTTTTTTGCAGGTTTACCGCTTGCTCCCCCAGTACCTCTGTTTTCGGTATTCATCAATTCATTCTTCAATAGTATTTCCCCCTTAAACAAACATGAGAGTGTCGTATTCCAACACTCTCATTGTCAATAACAATATACTATTTGTCAAATAAAAAATTGATTTTAATTACACCTGTGCCAGTGCCTGCTCAAGGTCGGCAATCAAATCAGCCTTATCCTCAAGACCGCAAGACATACGTACCAATCCTGCGGGTACTCCTGCCTCGATAAGCTGTTCCTCACTCATCTGTCTGTGAGTTGAAGTTGCAGGGTTCAGGCAACAGGTTCTTGCATCAGCTACATGAGTCTCGATAGCCGCAAGCTTAAGTGCCTTCATGAACTTCTCTGCAGCAGCTCTTCCACCTTCGATTTCGAAGGAAACAACACCGCATCCTCCGTTAGGAAGATACTTCTGTGCAACTGAATAATAAGGATCTGAAGGAAGTCCTGAATAATTAACCTTGGTAATCTTTGGATGTTTCTCAAGGTACTCTGCCACTGCCTGACCGTTTTCAACGTGACGAGGCATACGCACATGAAGTGATTCAAGTCCGAGGTTAAGAATAAATGCATGCTGAGGAGACTGAATGCATCCGAAGTCTCTCATAAGCTGTGAAGTACACTTGGTAATGAATGCACCCTCTTTTCCGAACTTCTCTGCATATGTTATTCCATGATAAGATTCATCGGGAGTGCAAAGTCCAGGGAATTTTTCAGCATGTGCCATCCAGTCAAAATTGCCCGAATCAACAATACATCCACCTACTGCTGCACCATGTCCGTCCATATACTTGGTGGTTGAATGTGTAACAATATCTGCTCCCCACTCGATAGGTCTGCAGTTAACGGGAGTAGGGAATGTGTTATCTACGATAAGAGGAACACCGTGTGCATGTGCAACCTTTGCAAATTTCTCAATATCGAGAACAGTAAGCGCAGGGTTTGCGATGGTCTCACCGAACATTGCTCTGGTATTCTCTTTGAAAGCAGCATTAAGCTCTTCCTCTGAAGCTGTAGGTGATACAAATGTAACCTCAATGCCCATCTTTGCCATTGTTACAGATATAAGGTTAAAGGTTCCACCGTAGATTGAAGAAGAAGCTACGATATGGCTTCCGCATTCGCAAATATTGAAAAGAGCGAAGAAATTAGCTGCCTGACCGGATGAAGTAAGCATTGCTGCCTTACCACCTTCAAGTGCTGCAATCTTGGCTGCAACATAATCATTGGTAGGATTCTGAAGTCTGGTATAGAAATAACCTGATGCCTCAAGATCAAAAAGCTTACCCATATCCTCACTGGTATCATACTTAAAAGTAGTAGACTGTACGATAGGAATCTGTCTGGGTTCTCCGTTTCCGGGTCTGTAACCGGCCTGCACACACTTGGTATTGATTGAATAGTTATCCATTTTTACTCCTTTTCACAAATGCACAATATTTTCTGCCGGGCAGCTTTCATACCTCTACAAATACCTACCTTCATAAATACCTACCATGATGGTAGTTATTTGTTTTTCTTATAAATGCTGCCTTAATTTAGTTTTTACTTATATCAATCGAATTATACTATAACCAGCACTATTCCCATAATAACCTTTTTCTTTAGTTGGCTATAGTTTTTTTCTATACCATGCATTACTGCACATACTAACCCAAACTTAATCAAACATATTACAGCCTGTCCATTCCGGGTCCGTCTGACAGCTTTTTGACATATTTATCCGGCTCCTTAATCATGCAAGCCATGTCATGAAACGCTCCCAGCACCATTGATTCTTTATTGCAGGCATCGGTATTCTTGCCACTGTCGCGTATTAGATTGTATCGGCTCATCTGAAACACATACAAATCAGTCATCCCATAGCCTCTGCACAACGCTTCTCCCGAGAAATTGTGATGGTCTATGTAGTACATGAACTCCTTCATAAGCTTCGGCTCTTCAACCAACTCATTCCAAAGGTTATCCAGGAATTCCTTATCTCTTCCGGTATAGTCACCAAGCTTACAAAAGGCATCAAAAGCCATTATTCGCCTGGCATCAAGCAAAATATCTCCTGCCAT
>JAKSRV010000114.1 GCA_024403435.1 Lachnospiraceae bacterium | reverse complement strand
CTTGAGACCAAGGAGTTTACCGCAACCGCAGGCGGTGGAGCAGTAGAGGTTAAGGTTACCGGAAGCAAGGAGCTTGTCAGTGTAAAGCTTGATCCCGAAATCGTAGACCCCGAGGATGTTGAGACCCTTCAGGATTCAATCGTTGCAGCTATCAATGATGCATTGAAGCAGGCTGAGGATGCTACCAATGCACTCATGGGCAATATTACCGGAGGATTACCCTTCTAATGGAGCTTTACAGCGGATATATCAATAAGCTGGTGGATGAGCTGGCGGCATTGCCCGGAATAGGCAGTAAGTCTGCGCAGAGATTGGCTTTTCATCTTATTAATATGCCACAGGACAAAGTAGAACGTTTGGCAAAGGTTATGACCGAAGCCAAGGCGAACGTTCGCTATTGCAGTCAGTGTTATACGCTGACCGACAGCGAGGTTTGTCCTATATGTGCCAAGACCAATCGCCACAAGGATACGATTATGGTTGTGGAGAACACACGTGATTTGGCGGCATATGAGAAGACAGGAAAATACGAAGGCGTGTACCATGTACTGCATGGTGCTATTTCGCCTATGATAGGAATTGGCCCCGGCGATATCAAAATCAAGGAACTGGTGGAGCGTTGTGCAGGGGATGTCAGCGAGGTAATACTTGCTACCAATTCAAGCCTTGAAGGTGAGACTACTGCGATGTATATCAGCAAACTCATCAAGCCTATGGGCATCAAGGTAACCAGAATCGCGAGCGGTGTACCGGTCGGAGGAGACCTGGAGTATATCGATGAGGTTACTCTGTCTCGTGCATTGGACGGACGTCTCGAGATGTAATCATTTTAAAATAAAAAGGGCACTGCCCAACATAGTGATAACTTATGAGTCAGGAGGACAAAATGTCAGTTACTCAGGAAGCTTTTGGAAAGAGCCGTGACGGCAGAGATATTATTCTTTATACAATTACCAACAGCAAGGGAATGAAGGCGCAGGTTACCAACCTGGGCGCTATTCTTGTGCAGCTTTGGGTGCCCGATGCATCAGGCAAGGCAGAGGATATCGTTCTCGGATTTGATACCGCAGACGAATATTATGGCAATCCCAGTTTCTTCGGCGCAACCATCGGACCCAGCGCCAACAGAATCGGAGACGCTTCATATGAAATAGACGGAATCTGCTACGAAGTAGATGACAATGATGACGGCAATAATCTCCACAGCCATTTTGAACTTGGCTACCACAAGAGAATTTGGGACGCAGAGACCACTGAGAACAGTGTTATTTTCTCTATCTACGACCCTGCAACTCTCGGATTCCCCGGAGTAAAGGAGATTACTCTTACATATTCACTTACCGAGAATAATGAGCTCAAGCTTCATTATTACGGAACCGCTGATCAGGCTACCATTATCAACCTGACCAACCATACATATTTCAATCTCGACGGACATGACAGCGGAAGCATCATGGACCACGAGATTAAGCTCAATTGTGCAAAGTACACTCCCACCGTTCCCGGATCAATTCCTACCGGTGAGATTGCAGACGTTGCAGGTACTCCCATGGATCTGACCAACCTTATCAAGGTGGGTGAGCATATCGATGACGAATACGATCAGCTCGTAATGGCCAAGGGCTACGACCACAATTTCTGCATCGATGGTTATGACGGAAAGGGTACTCTCAAGGAGACTGCTACTGTCAAGGGACCCAAGAGCGGAAGAGTAATGAAGGTATACACCGATCTTCCCGGAGTACAGTTCTATGCAGGTAACTGCATCAAGACTCAGACCGGTAAAAACGGCTGCACCTACAAGAAGAGAAGCGGACTCTGCCTTGAGACTCAGTACTATCCCGATACCATCAACCATGACAACTTCCCCTCATGCATTTTCGGCGGAGAGGATGAGAATGCCAGAATCTATGATACTGTCACCGTATACGCATTCGAGTAAAATCTGTAATACTCGGTCTGCAAATGCGAAGGTGTTATTGCAAGTATGATCAATAAAAATTCAGGCTCTAAAGCTTCTTCCGGGTCAGGTGACTACAGGGAGAAAATAAGAGCTCACAGAACTAAAAATTTATATCGTGCATTACTGATTATCGCCGTGCTGGGAATAGTGGCGCTGATTGTGCGTATTCAGTACGTCAATCACGTGTACACCGGTTATGAAGTGGTGGGCAGCGTGGAGCGTAACAGCAGCTACGACTCTATGGATGTACGTCTGGGCAAGTCTATCCTTACATACAGTAAGGACGGTGCGCATTGCTCAGATTCCAAGGGTAACGTTCTCTGGAATCAGACATATGAGATTCAGGATCTCAAACTGGTTACTGCGGGAAGCGTAGTAGGAATCGCCAATTACAACGGACGTAATATCTACATACTCAACGAGAATGAGCAGATGTGTCGTATCACTACAACCATGCCTATCAGAAATATGTGTGTGGCTGAGAACGGAACCAGTACCATCGTTATTTACGATACAAATGCAACCTATCTCGACACATACAATGCTGTCGGAGAGCAGCTTTATCACGGACAGACTCATATGTCCAACAGCGGATATCCTGCAGCTATCGGTCTGTCACCCAACGGTAAAATGCTGATGGTCGGCTACATGTATGTAGATGCCGGTACGGTTAAAACCACAGTCGCTTTCTACAATTTCGGAACTGTAGGAGACAACTATACCGATCATCTTGTCAGCGGATTTGACTATACCGATCTGATTGTTCCCGAAGTGGGATTTTTGAGCAATACCATGTCTTACGCAGTGGGCGACAACCGTATAATGTTCTATTCGGGAGATGAGCAGCCTTCGGTAAAGGCGGAGTATCTTCTCGACAATGAGATACTTTCTGTATTTTCGGGTAACGGACATTTGGGCGTAGTATTTGCATCCGGAAGTGATAAAGGACGCTACCGTCTTTCGGTTTACAATGCGACCGGAGACCTTGTGGACGATTACTATTTTGATCTCGACTATACAGACATTTTCTTTGAGAAAAATGATTTTGTAGTCTATAATGAGAGTGAATGTCTCATCAGAACTTACGATGGCAAGGACAAGTTTGCAGGCACATTTGATTTGAGTGTTCATGTAATGATGCCTACAGACAAGGCATATTGCTATGTAATAGCGGACGAAAATATTATTGAGACCATTCAGCTCAATTAATGAATGATGTAAAAGAAGGTCGGAAGACTATAAGAGAATATTCACCGGCGCTATCATCAGTGTGGCGCCGGTTTTTATTTATTTGGTTATAAATATATATATTTATTTATATATATATTTATTTATTTGTGCGCGCCGCATGTTGAATTTGGCGCGAAGGGGAACTTATGAAGGGAAGAGAAATAAAAAGAAGATTTATAGCAGGTGCACTGAGCGCATTGCTGATGTTTGGCAGCACGATGACTGTTACGGCTGAGGAAAGTGTCGATGTCGAAGAGGCGATAACAGAAGATGCTGCTGATTTTGAAGAAGCGGTAACAGAAGATGCTACTGAAGAGGTGGCAACAGAAGATTCCGCAGCAGATGAAGAAGTAGCGACTGAAGAAGTAGCGCTTGATGATACAGAAGAGAATGAAGAGATAGCGCCCGAAGATACCACAGAGGCAGAAGAGATTTTTGATGAAAATGACGTAGTGGTAGAAGAAGAGGGCTACTTCGATATATCCGATCAGCTTTTTTATAACGGAGCTATCAGCCCCGAGTATTACGATGTTGATTTGGATGTCGAGCCTGTTTTTGATTATGAGATAACCTATTCGGATGCGGACGATTGTGAGGTCGTCGGTGTCTCTGTAGCCGTTGAACGCAATTTTGCTGTCTATCTGTACAATCAGCTTGTGAATCGTCCGAGCAGAGTTGATGTGTCCGCATACAGAGAGTGCACTACAGCTGCTACAAGTGAAGAGGCTGCTCAAAAACTTCAGAACTATCTGATGGCTATGCTTAACGAGCATCCTGAACTTTTTGAAATCAGTGGCGGATTCAGATATTCACCGGTATCTTCTAACGGTATTTACTATGTCAGCGCATTAACTCCAATATACAATACTGATGGTCATAATATGGAACTGCTTGATGAAAGAATCAAGGAGGCTCTTTCTGTTGTGCAGGATGAAATGAGCGATATGCAGAAGGCAATAGCAATCCATGATTATTTGGTGTCTGTCAGTGAGTACGACTATGAGAGATATCTCAACGGAACTTTGGCACAGCATCCCGACACCTACAATATGTATGGAGTATTGGTTGATAATGTTGCGGTTTGCCAGGGTTTTGCGGAAACCTATAAGTATCTTTTGAACAAGGTCGGCATTACAGCATACATTGTTTCAAGTAAAAACAGAAACCATGCGTGGAATCTGATAGAAATAGATGAAAAACTCTATTATGTTGACGTGACCTGGGACCAGTCTACCTACGACAGAATTGGTAGAATTAATCACACCAATTTGCTTTGCGGAGAAAATGACAGCTCTTTTGTAAGCAAACATATCAAAGGGGAAAGAGACTGGATAGTATATGCGGATTATCGCATTCAGGATTTGATAGCGACCGGTACCAAGTATAACTCGGCATATTGGAAAAATGTAAGCAGCGCCCTGGTATATCATGAGGGCTACTATTATTACGCGGCCGCCAGCAGCTATTCTTCCGTGAGTGTGCGCAAAGTTAATGCAAACGATCTGACCCTCTCGGGATACAGTACTGTCTGCACAATCAAGGACTCTACAACCAGAGGAAGCAATGCTTTCGAATATAACGGAAAGCTGTGCTTTAACACCGGTTCGGCAGTTTATGCAATGGACTACAAGACACAGGATACACAGATGATATTTTCCACCACGGATCAAATGTATCGTGCGGTGTTGAGTCATGGTGTGCTGATATATTCACTGAATGAGCCGTCAAGCAGCATAAAACAGACTGTGGCTAAAGGAACATTGGACGGAGTATATGCTACCTATTCATTGGTCTACAATGCTAACGGTGGCAGCGGAACCAATATAACAACTACTTGCGAGTGTGGAAAATCATACACCGCGAGCACCAACATGTTCACACGTACGGGCTATACATTTACCGGATGGAACACCAAAGCTGACGGCAGCGGTATGACTTACAGTGCGGGGGCATCATTTAAGGATCTGGCCGCATCGGGGAAAACCACAACACTGTATGCGCAGTGGAAACTTGCCTACAATACCGTTCAGTATGTGGGCGCAAGCTGCTATTATGACGGCTCGATTACCATGATAAGCACAATACTTATTTCAGAAGATTTATATAAAGACTTTGGTGCTTATGTAAAATTCAGTGACGGAACAAGGATGCAGTTATTGGGAATGTCAGGCTCAATGGGAGATGACGGAATTACCCTTACTTTCAGTACACATTTTGCGGTAAAAGATATTCAGAATATAGTGGAAATCAAATTCTACACGAGCATCAACCAGTGTACGGTTATAGACAACAAGGGTATTAGATTCAGTTCAAATACAGTATTGCTTTCGGCTGCGGATTATCTGAATTCAATTATCAGAAACGGAAGTTCATACGGTGAAAAAAGTGTTGCGGTAGCGGAAAGTTTACTGGCTTACGGAGAGTATACGTATGCATATTTCAAAGGAACCGATATTGCCCCTGTCACGGATCTTAGTGCCGTAACAATAGAAAAGTTCGAGAAATATAAGTCTGACATAACAGGCTCATCGAACGGACTGGAATATCTGGGGGCAAGTCTCACGCTTGAAAACGATACAATTATCAAACATTATTTCATGCTTGATGAAGGATATGCTATCGATGAATTTTCATTCATCTGTGCGCGGTATGGAAAAGAATACGATTACTACCTTCAGGCTACGGATATTACCAATATTTATTATATCGAGGTCAGAGGCTTTGACTGCTATGAATTTGATTCGACTTACAGATTGAGGATGAGTAAGGGCGGTGACTTTACTATAGATTACGGTGTATATTCGTATGCTTATGATGCGTTGGAAAAAGGCACCAACCAAAGACTAATAAATGTAGTAAAAGCAATGTATCTGTTCGGCAGTGCGGTCGAGGGATACTGATCGGCGGTCCGGTAATTTATCGTGTTGAATTACGCGATAAATTACCGGACAAATTATCTGCGAAAATTTTTGAAAAAAGATGTTGACACTTATTTGGCAAAGTGATATTCTAACAAAGCTGTCGCTTCTGAGCGGCTGCACCTCATATAAATCAACAACAAAATATTCAAAAAAAGTTGTTGACATGATGAATACTTAGTGATAAGATATCATCTGTTGCGCGGCAAAAATCGCGGAAGCAAATAAGTGAAAATGTTCCTCGTGTAAAACACTCGGAACAGCGCAACGGCTTACGCCGTGCCTCTCACATTTTGCAAAGCAAAATGCTGCGGCATCAACATTTCGCAGAAGCGAAATGTGATTGCTTTGTACCTTGATAACTGAACAGCAATGCAACCCTGAATAACATTCCAACCATTCAGAAATGAATGCCGATCGAAGAACTCTGATCCAAGATCGGGAGGAAAAATAATTCAGAGAACAAACAAACCTAATTACAGTAAATGTAATGG
>JAKSRV010000113.1 GCA_024403435.1 Lachnospiraceae bacterium | reverse complement strand
CTCCTTATTGGCGTTCTGAATCTGGAGATATACCTCCTTACGATATACAGGAACCTCCTTGGGAGCTGTGATGCCGATTTTTACCTGGTCACCCTTGATTTCAAGAATAGTAATCTCAACATTATTGTTGATAATAAGTGCTTCGTTCTTTTTTCTGGACAGTGCTAACATATTACTCACCGTCCTTTCTGCTCTTGAGAATATCGTAGATAGGGAACTTGATAGGATATTCTGAGCTGTCTACTATAATCTGAGCTGCCTTACGCTCTTCTGCATTGATAACAATAGGTCCCTGCAGATTTACTGTCATCTTGGTCAGATCGTGAGGAATAGTAGCTGTTACAAGTACAATGATATTGTCGGGAGTAAGATCACCGAGTCCGCTGAGAAGCTCATCGTTTACTTCGGGATCATAATCGGGCTTTACAACGAGGGGATCCATTACAGGCATAGCGAATACAGGCTCTTCAACAGACTGTAAATATCTGATGCCGGCACTGCTGCCCTTTTCCTCATCGTAAATCATTGTGAAATGCTTGAGGTCGGGAAATCCGATGATACCTCTCTCAAAGGTCAAAATCTTTGAGTCATCAATGTCTACTTCTCCAAATAATCTTGTGTTAATCTTCATGATTCTCCTTTCCGGCCGGCCCTCATGGCTGCCTACACGGTCCGCACTTGCGGAAAGCCGCTGTTGTTTTTTAGTATAAGTGTAAAAAATAATAAATTCTATAGCCCACAGGTATAATTATATATACTGGAGCAAAGTATTCTGTACCAGCTTACCTGTTGCGGTAAGAGCCGCCTCATAGGTAAGTTCCGCGCTGCTGAGCTGAATCGCAACTTCGGTAATATCGATGTCTTCGTTCTCACTCTTCAGTGTCTCGAAGGTGGTCTTCTGATTCTGCATACGCTGCTCTATAAGGGCAAGCTTGCTTGAACGTGTACCTACACCTGTGATTGCAAGCGATGTTGAATCCAGATAGCCCTGAAGCGAAGTGATACCTTTCTCGAATCTCTTCTGGCAGGTATCCTTGGCATAGCTGAGCGCTTTGTCGGTTGCTGTCAGCTGATTTTTGAGAATATCAAGCTCGGCCTCATCGGTAACCGAAGAGATTTTCTTCGAAATACTGCTCTTCAAATCCTCAAGCTTTACTACGTTCTGAAGTGATGCCACGAGGTCATCAACCTCACGTCTGATACCCAGATTAAAGGCCTCATCCGCAGTGGTATTTACTCTGATTGTCTGGTTAAATCCTACATCATATTCAATAGACTGCTTCTCAACAATGCCCTCGAGATAGTTGGCATTGTAATCTATCTCCTTGTCCACCTCTGTAGTATTTTCCCCATCCGTATCAACGACCCAGGTAGTGGCTTTGCAAGCATAATAGTGCTCAGGTCTGAGATCCTCAGCCTTGAACTCAGTCTTGTCATAAATGATTCTGATTTCACCCTCATCAACCAATGAAGTGGTAGGATCATCCTTGGTACCCATCAATGTATCATAAGTGTCCTTGCCAATAAGAAGTTCTCCGGTGTCCTTGAGAAGTATTACCTCTCCGGGATTCTCAGATACGTAGGTATAGGGATCCGGCGCATAAGTGGTAGTATCATTTGACAATGCTACTCCTGTGGCATTGATATCCTGAAGATTACCGTCCGCATCATAATACTGAATAGTGGGAAGTGTTTCATCCAACTCATCGTACGCTAGTCTTATTCTGTATACATCCGCAGTATTAATCTGAGTCTCGTTTACACCTGCAGCTGCACCGGTCGCATAATCGGAATTGGTCCAGCTTGAGAGGTCTCCCATATTTACATGAGTAATTGAATCAATGGCGCTTCTGTTAAGCTGCTCAGTGATATTGTAGGTAGTATCTGTGCTCTTGGCTCCGAAGCTCAGCGAAGTGTCTGTACGATAACCTGTGAAAACATATCTTCCTGCGAAGCTTGCATCACCGGTAGCATATACCTCATCGGAAAGTGCCTGAAGCTGTTCGATAATTATCTGTCTGTCCGAACTGGTCAGGTCTCCGTTGGAACCCTTGGTAGCCTGCTCAATCATCTTGGTAACTATTTCAGCTGAATTTTTCAGCGCATCCTCGGTAATCTGCATCCAGCTGTCAGCATCGGGTATATTCTTGCTATAGTACTGAGATACCTCGGTAACATTACTTCTGAGTCTGAGCGCACGAATAGCAACAACCGGATCGTCCGAAGCACGATTGATCTTCTTCTGGGTAGACATCTGAGTGGTCAGTGTATCCTGAATCTCCTTGTTGCCGTTAATATTTGAGAGAGCATTTCTCTGCATTATTTTGTTTGTAATTCTCATAACCAAAACCCCGCATTCGTCCAATTATACAGTACAGCTAAAATCACGCTGCCAACGCCTTCCATGGCCTCAATCGGATTGTCGGTGGCTTGCAGGATCCGTCCCGCAATGCTGGCATATTCCGTACATTTTGCGTACAGCAATACACCGTTTCTTTTCACATAATGTATTTCGGTTTATATTGTGGATTTCTTTAGGACTTTATAGTTGATTTTGATGACGTTTAGTAAGTTTATTATCCCGACTATCCCACAAATAAAACAGATATCAAAAAAACAGGTACGACATATGTCGCACCTGCTATGTTCTATTTCTTACACACCTGTCTCATTAATCAGCTTATTGTAGATTTCCGAGAAGGTCTGAATCATCTTTGCCGCAAGATTATATGCGTTCTGATACTTTACGAGATTGAGAGCTTCCTCATCTTCATCTACACTTGAGATAGACATTCTCTTGGTGTTGATTGAATCATTGATGTTGGTATAGCTGCTCTGGAAGGTCTCTGCACTTGCAGCATTCAACGCTACATCGGAAAGAACCGACTGAAGGAACTCGCTTGCAGAAGAACCTCTGAATGACAGATACTCTCTGTTAACTGCGGTCTGGAGCAAATCCTGAAGCAGGTCATTGCTCTCTACTCCGTCCTCTATCTTGTACTTATTTGCCATAAGTGAAGGGTCGTTGGAAATTGCTGTCACTATAGAGAAATTACCGGCAGTAAGTCGATAATAGCTGTCATCATTTACATCAACAGTGTAGCCTGTGGGATTACCGTCAGCGTCCACTGCATACTTACCAAACTCTGTATCAAACAGGAACTGAGAATTCTCGCCTGCTGCCGCATTGTAAGTTATATTCTCGCCGGTGAAGAGTGTTGTATTTTTTGCTCCGCCGTCACCCTTTTTGAGGATGTCGTTATAAGCTGCGGCAAAATTACGAACCCACTCGTTCATCTGATTCATGTAATAGGGAATACCCTGATAATCTACATCATCTCCTACAGAAGCTACCTTTCCCTCACGGTCATTTGTAATATGGCTGCTGTTGCCGTTACCGATTTCCGAAAGAATGAAGGTGTAGCTGTAAGAATCTTTTGCCTCATCGTATGTGAAGCTCCACGAATCATACTTGAATTCCTTGTTGCCCAGGTTGATGATACCGCCCTGATCTGAAAGATTGCTCTTGTTCAGGTCAGTAAGCCAATCTGCTGTTACATCAACGGTTACGACATCATGAGTCTTGCCGTTTGCATCTGTATATCCGTCTACTATTGCGCTTCCTTCTCTTACAATGCCTGAGAAACCTTCTCCGTTATTACCGTCACGAAGCTGAATCAAGCCCTTGAGCTTTCCACCCATGGCTGCATTGAAAAGATTGAACTCGGTACCGTGAATCTTTACATAATCATTCCAGCTGATTTTCTCATCGTTTGCCAACGCAGGATTGTTGGTCACATCAGCCTTGTATGAATTGTACATTGATGAAGGTACCCAATATACATCATAAAGACCGTCAATATCGGTCTGATTTACCTTCTCTGAGTTGGCTCTCGCCACTACTTCAAGGGTATTGTACTCGCTGTCATCTACCAGAAGCTGACCACCGGCTACCTTAACGATAAATCTGTTGGCACCGGTCTCTCTGTCAGGGTTGTTGCTGTCTGTAACAGGAGTCTCTATAGTCTGAATATCCACTATTTGTGAAAGTTCATCGAGGAGCTTGGTTCTCTGATCGCGAAGCTCGTTTGCGGTCTGGCCTGCAAGCTCGATGGTATTAATCTGCTTATTGAGGGATGCAATAGAACTTGCGATGGAATTGATCTGGTCCACCTGAAGCTTTATCTCTGAGTTAATATCCTTCTGCATCTCCTGAAGGTTGCCGTACACACCGTTGAAATAGTCTGTCAACTGTCCGGCATAACCTACATACTGTGACTTGAGCGAAGCATCCGAAGGATTCTTGAGGAGCTCCTCAAGTCCTGTGATTGCGAACTGGTCAAATACCTTGGTAAATCCCGCTGCATCGCCCGAATCGTAAAAATATCCCTCCAGCTCCTTCATGTAGTAAGCCTTCATATCAAACTCACCTACATTGGCGCTGTTGTTCCAATACTTGGTATCGTAGAACTCATCACGCACTCTTTCGATGGCAAGAGTCTCTACACCTGCACCTGCGCAACCGTATGTTGCGAAGGTTCTGATAGCCTCCGCAGCCTGTGATACCACCTGCTGACGGCTGTAACCCTCGGTCTGGACATTAGATATGTTGTTTGCAGTTGTATTAAGAGCGGCATTGCTGTTGAGCAAACCCGAATATGCAATATTCAATCCAAAAAAGGTTGATGACATATTTTTGTCCTCCCGTTTTATTTTTTACTACGAATAACGGAATCATACCCACATTTTTATTATCGGATGCATTCCTGTTTTTCTTAACTTACCTTTATGAAAGAGAATTCAAAAGCTGTGCCAGCATATCATTTACTACGTTGATAAAACGGCTTGAAGCATTGTATGCATTCTGGAACTTAATCATATTTGAAAGCTCTTCATCCGAAGAAACCGCTGTTACCTGGTCTCTTGCACTGAGCGCCGCCTCAACGGTGGTCTCCTGGCTGCTATGAATGCTGTCATACACAAAAGCTGAGTTGGCAACCTGTGATACGAGATCATCATAATAATCAAGCACGCTTACTCTCTTGAGCACATTGGGATTAAGTGTGTAATCCTCGTCGGTAAATACAGCCTTGAGCTTTCTCATGGTCTCAAGGTCTTCGGAACCGTCTGCCAATCTGAATCCGAGCTTTGCGGGAGACTGCATAAGTTCTTGATTTATCTGAGTGTTGGCGAGTGTGTAGCGAGAATACATCTCATCCTCAGACTCTTCGTTGTATACCCAATATTCCTTGGTAGAAGTCACACCGTTGTCATCTGTAACAGTGAGTGTCTGCTTGCTGTATCCGTCTCCTGCAATCTTGGTGAAAAGCTGATAAGGTACACCCTCATTATCACACATATAGCCATTGGGATTGGCCTCTATTGCTCTCACGGTTACAGTCTCACCGTCTTCATTCACGCCGGTGATTTCTTTTACCCCGGCAGCATCTGCAAGCACATCATTCACTGATGAAACTACGTTGTGAATAAGCTGGTCAAACTCTGCCTGTACATTCATGAGCACTGACTGAGATACCTTATCATAGTTCTCACCCTGTGCATCTGTATAATCTGCTCTGTGATCTCCTCGTGCAAGAAGTATTGCCTTCAGTCCGCCGATATCAGTACCGAGGTCTGAAGAAATAGACTTGTTGAGGTCAAACACGAGCGCATTTTCTAAGTTAAAAGTCTTGGAAAGATTCTGTACACGACCGTTTTTCTCAACCTTGGTGGTCAATACTCCGTCGGTGGTAATCAGCATATCCTTGCCGTTTGAAAAATCATCGCTTCCCGGAAGGGTATCTGCATTCTGAGGCCAGAAAGGAGTGTAAAAACCGGTAGTGGAATCTATATCCAGACCAATCTGATAGCAGGTACTTCCCTTAACGAAGTCCTCACCCTCAATCTGTACGGATACATTTCCCCACATATCCTCGTTGTAGGAAATATCCACCAGCTTGCCAAGTTCATCGAGAATCTTGTTTCTTTGGTCGCGGAGATCGTTGGCACTTTCTACCTTACCGCTCTCTATATTTCTGATCTGATCATTGAGCGACAGAACCTGCAATCCATATTCATTTATCTGCTCTACCTTCTGTTTAACCTGCAAATTGAGGTTATTCTGGTAGTCGGAAAGTCCGTCATATACAGCATGCGCTCTGGTCAGGAATTCTGCTGCCTCCTGAACGAGGGTAGCCTGAGTAACGCTGCTGCACGGGTCCTTGGAAAGCTCCTGCACGGAGGTCCAAAGATCTGAAAGCTGCGTCTGAAAAGCCTCACCGTTCATTTCACCCAGCAAATCTTCAACCTCATTCAAGGTTTCCGATGAAATCTGATAAAACGAACTGCGGCCGGACTCTCTTCTGTAAGTTTTGTCGAGGAAAATATCTCTGATCTGTTTTACATTAGAATATGTAACTCCAAGGCCGGTCTGCTGATATGATATCGCACTGGCACCCTTGGATACTGTGATATATACTTTATCGGATTGTTCTACCTGTTGACGGGTATAACCTTCCGTATCCGTGTTAGTCAGGTTGTGTGCAACTGTATTCAGTGCATTCTGACTAGTCTGTAATCCGGAGGTACCCACATATAAACTGCTCCATAATGTCATATGTTAACACCCTCCTATGACTCGCAATTCTTCGAATTACTGTTTA
>JAKSRV010000112.1 GCA_024403435.1 Lachnospiraceae bacterium | reverse complement strand
TGGGCTGTATTAAAGAATTTCGACCATGCACTGATTCTTCGAAAGGATGACCCGATTCTTCCCGCTATTATAAAGGTATATGAAGAACAGGGTATTTTGAACGGCCATCCGCAGAATACAATGAAGGGAGAAGCATTTGAGACTGAGCTTGCGACCGCTTATCCCGATTGCAGATTGGTTGTTACCAAAGAAACAATGACGGTTGAAGGAATGATAAAAATCGTCTATGATTTATTAAAGGATAAGATGAATATTGCCAAGATTACTTTTACGAGCGGAGCAAATTGCGCTTCTCAGGAATATAATGTACAAGGTAGTATTGATCGTTGTCCTAAATGCGGAATTGCATTGGATGAAAACGGGGTATGTCCAAAATGCGGATACACTAAAGAGGAATAATTGTGTTTATAAAAAAACATTTTAGCCGGAGTGTATATTGAGCATATAGTAAGCGTATAATATTTAACCCGAATGACAAGGACAGTAAATGGAAAAATATATAGAATATTCTGAAGAAGTATATGGGGCATTGCAGAATAACAAGCCGGTTGTAGCTATCGAAACAGGAGGAACCTTTGCAGGTATTCCGTATCCGGAGAATGTTGAAACTGCCAAGAGGGTAATGCGGGAAGTACGAAATGCAGGTGCGGTACCGGCATATATTTCTATCATGAACGGAAAAATCATGGTCGGAATGACCGATGAGCAGCTGGATGATTACGGTAAAAGAAGAGGCACTATGGCCAAAGCATCAAGAAGAGAGATCCCTCTGATTCTTGCAAAAGGCGAATATGGTGTAATGACTCTTGCGGCTACAATGGTTGTTGCCAATATTGTCAATATTCCTGTTGTTTCCGGTGGAGGAATGGGAGGCGTTCATCGCGGAGCGGAGTTGACGATGGATATTTCATCGGATTTGGAGGAAATAGCTGCAAGAAATGTCATTGTAGTATGTTCGGGTGCAAAGTCTATTTTGGATCTTAATCTGACGATGGAGTATCTGGAAACCAAGTCTGTTCCGGTAGTCGGCTACAAAACATCCGAAATGCCTGCATATATGGCTATTGAGAGCGGTATTAAGCTGCCGTGCAGAATGGATTCTGTTGAAGAGGTTGCCAAGGCTTATAATATAAAGAATGAGCTGGGAATCGAAACAGGAATGATTCTGATGAATCCCATATCCCGTGAGTATGCAGTTGATGCTGCACAGATGAACAGTGTAATAGATGAAGCGGTAGAGTGCAGCATAAAGGATAATGTAAAAGGCAAAGCAATAACAGAATATCTGATGAAATATTTGAAGGAAAAAATGGGCGCAGACAGTATGGATGCTCAAAAGAATATGATCATTGAGAATGCTGTTTTGGCTGCCGAACTGTCGTCAGCTATGAACAATAACTGCGGTAAATCGTGAGCTGAGTGCTGAAATCAATAACAATAAGGCGATATGACAAAAAAGAAAAAGGCTATAAAACTGATATTGATAATCGTTCTTCCCGTATTGCTGGTACTCGGCGCGGTGGGAGGCTTTTTCATATGGTATTTTCAGCCCATCAACAGAGTAAACCGTGCTTTTGAAGTTGAGAACTATGCAACTGTTGTTGAGCTATGGGATCGGTTGAATATTGATGATGCCGAGGATGTTCAGGACAGACTGTATGCGGTTGTCAAGGACTATCACGATGACTATATCGATGAGAAGATTTCCTACGAAGAGACGGTAGATTTTTTTGATCTTGTTACAGCAAATGCTTTGAGTAATCACAGAAAGACAAGAAAGCTTCGCGCAGAAATTGATATGATTTATGAGTCCAGGGAGGCATATTCTGACGGCGTAAGATTTATGGAGGCTCGTGATTATCTGATTGCTATAGACCGTTTTGAAATGGTAGTGGAAGATGATGTCAAATACCGTGAAATGGCTGACCGGTATATAGAGGAATGCAGGACGATATATATATCGATTGTTATAGCAGAGGCTGATGAATATATAAATGTAGAAAAGTATGAATTGGCATGTGAAGTATTGACAGATGCTTTGGAAAGATTTCCGGATGATGAAGCACTGGCAGCCAAATTGGAAGAGGTTGCCGCATTAATGTATTCCGACATAGAGGGTAAATGGTATACCTCCTATGATTTCGGAGATTTGATTGCTGCTGAAATGGGGCTTAGCGGTTATAATCTTTATTTCCCTGCAGAACTTGTATTTGAGTTCGACGGAACGAAAATGAAGATGTATGTCAACGAGGACAGCATTGAGTCTGCGTTGGATGCAATGACAGCTGATAAGGAATCCATGGAAGCGCTGTACGCAGTGGCAGAGCAGTACGGAGTCAATAAGTTTGAGGCGGATGTACTTGTTACCGTTGTATACGGAGGCTCATATACGAGATTTTTGATGGATCAGTATGGAACTGAAATCAGCAATGCGCTTAATTCTTTTAAATGTGAGATTAATTACACGGCGGACAGCAGAAAGATTCATTTGGAGGATACCGGCAGTAACAACTATTTTAGTTATTCTTCTGATAACAGCAATTCGCTCAACTTGACATCTTATACAGGAAATACAGATCCGATAAACGTGTTGTCATACCCAATTGCACTTAAGCGTAAGATGAGATAAATTATCTTGCATTATCAAAAAAACACACCATAATATAAGCTTATTTCATAAAGAAACCGAGTTCATTCAGAACTCGGTTTTTTTAGCATTTTTCGGTGAAAATTGTAGCAAAGTATGAGCAGAAAATATGTGTGCGATTACTTATTATAGTCAATGGAATGTATAAAGCATTTAGGGTATTGCTTTACCCGACTGCGTGGGAAACAGTTGGGAGTGGTGCATTTCTATTATGAAAAGTTTTTATAAGGAGAAGGTATGAAAAGTAAATTATTGAAAAACAGTGTGATCGTTGCGCTTTGCTGCGGTCTGTTGGCGGGTTGTGGGGTAACTGCACCCAATCAGGAAGAGACGGGTGAGACTGTACAGATTGAAGTTGGAACCGATGATACCACGGCAGTATCGACTGATGAAGTGGCAGAGGTGCCTGAAGAAGAGCCTGTAGCTCCGGAAGTATATCTTAAGGATGTATTTGCCGAGCATGGTATGAAGGTGGGTACCTGCCTTACACCTCAGATGATTTCAAGTGAGGGCGGTAAGGAAAGAATTAAGAATCATTTCACCAGTATTACATGCGAAAATGCAATGAAGCCCGATTATATTTTTGATAAGACTGCAAGTGTTGCCGCAGGTGAGCTGATTGTTGAATTCAACAAAGATATGATCACAATGCTTGATTGGGCGGTTGCCAACGATATAGCTGTTCGCGGTCATACTTTGGTATGGTACAGCCAGACCCCTTCGTGGATATTTTATGAGGATTTTAATACCGGCAAGAATCTCGTCAGCAAGGATGTGATGATGAAGCGTATGGAGAGCATGATCAAGCAGGTGTTTGAGAAGCTTGAGGCATCCGGATATACAGATGTTATCTATGCTTATGATGTTGTAAATGAGGCATGGATGGAGAATGGTAATGTACGCCAGGACAATAACCTTTGGTATCAGACCATGGGCGAGGATTTTATGTATTATGCATTCTATTATGCAGATAAGTATGCGCCGGAGACCATTGATCTGTATTACAACGATTATAATGAGCAGTACAAGGCAGATACTCTTGTGAGATTTGTGGATACCCTTAAGGATGAGAGCGGAAGATATCTTATTGATGGTGTAGGTCTTCAGGGACATTTGTATACAAATGATGATTTGGATACTTATTTCAAAGCAATAGATAAGATTGCGGCAACGGGACTCAAGGTTCAGATTACCGAGCTTGATGTATCACTCGGTTCATGGCAGAGTGTAAAGCCTGCAGATGAAAATAACCTTAAGAAGCAGGGTAGATTCTACTATGATTTGATTAATGGTATATTCGAAAGAGTAGATAACGGAACACTCAATTCCGATGCGCTTACTTTCTGGGGATACTGTGATTCTATGTCTTGGAGAAGAAATGCAAATCCGCTTCTGTTTGATTCATTGTACAGACCAAAGTATGCGTTCTACGGAGCTGCACAGGTTAAGGAGTTTGCAGGCTATTAATATGTGAAATATTTTGCTTGACACTTGGATGCAGTAAATGATACATTCTTCTACGCAAGCGAACGAAAAGTTCTTATGCAAATATTTGATTCGCTAATCAAAAACGCGTGTTTTACATGCCGGCGGATCAGTTGCCGAATGTGGCAGGGGAAAGATGCCACAATTATTGATTGAGTTAAAAGCTCAAATTTTATAAGTTGATTACTTTATAATCATTAATATCACTTGTGAAACGGTCAATAACAGTACGTAACAGTATTTTGCAGAGGGCTTCCGGTATCGGTAGAGGGCTTGCAGTAATATAAAACGATTACTTTAGATTAACTATTCAGGGAAGGTGATATTTTCACCTTCCTTTATTTTTTTATATAACTAACCAATGGGAGAGTCGTATGGACCGCAAAGAACAGCACAGAGCTCCGGTGTATGAAGCACTGGAGGCCTTTAAGAAGAAAAGAGTAGTCCCCTTTGATGTACCGGGACATAAAAGAGGAAGAGGTAACCCGGAGTTGGTTGAACTTCTGGGAGAAAAGTGTGTAGGCCTGGATGTTAATTCAATGAAACCTCTTGATAACCTGGGACATCCTGTATCGGTAATCAGTGAGGCTGAGCAGCTTACAGCAGAAGCGTTTGGAGCCGAGCATGCATTTTTGATGGTTAACGGTACAACCAGCGCGGTTCAGAGCATGATACTTGCTGTGTGTAAAGCCGGGGATAAGATAATTTTACCCAGAAACGTACATAAGAGTGTTATCAATGCACTTGTATTGTGCGGTGGTGTGCCTGTATATGTGGAAGCTAAGATTAATCCCAAGATAGGTATTGCACTGGGCGTTCAGATCAGTGAGATTAAGAAGGCGATTGAAGAAAATCCGGATGCGGTTGCAGTATTTGTCAACAATCCTACGTATTACGGAATAGCATCCAATCTCAAGGCTATAGTGGAGTTGGCTCATGCTGCGGGTATGAAGGTACTGGCTGATGAGGCACATGGTACACACCTTTATTTCGGGGATGATCTTCCTATGTCGGGAATAGCGGCAGGTGCTGATTTGGCAGCAGTATCAATGCATAAATCGGGCGGAAGCCTTACTCAGAGTTCTATTCTTTTGACAGGTGCGGGCTTTGACGCAGAATATATGCGCCAGATTATAAACTTGACTCAGACTACAAGTGCATCGTATTTGTTGATATCCAGTCTTGATATCTCCAGAAGAAACCTCGCACTTCGCGGTAAGGAATCCTTCAACAAGGTAAGCCGTATGGCTGAGTATGCCCGCAATGAAATCAATGAAATCGGCGGCTATTATGCATACGGTAGAGATATGATTGACGGTGATGCGGTTTATGACTTTGATGTTACCAAGCTGTCGGTATATACAAGAGGAATCGGACTCACGGGAATCGAGGTGTATGACCTTCTGAGAGATGAGTATGACATACAGATTGAATTCGGCGATATAGGAAATATACTTGCATATATTTCAATCGGTGACCGTATGCAGGATATCGAGCGTCTGGTAGGTGCTCTTGAAGATATCAAACGTGTATACGGCAAGGAAGATGTAGATCAGTTCTGCGGTGATTTTATTCAGCCTGAGGTAGTATATTCACCACAGAAAGCATTCTATTCGGAAAAAAAGCAGGTCGCTTTGGATGAATCGAACGGATATGTATGCGGTGAACTGGTAATGTGTTATCCGCCCGGAATACCGATTTTGACTCCAGGTGAGCGTATTACCGAGGAAATTATCGAGTATATTAAGTATGCAAAGGAAAAAGGTTGTTCTTTGCAGGGCACTATGGATATAAATGTTGAGACTCTTCGTGTTTTGGAGGAGAAGTAATGGATATTTGGTTTTCACAGCTTGACACTGAGAATGTAAAGACCAGTGTTAGAGTAGACAAGCAGCTTTTCAGCAAGGAGAGCGAATATCAAAGAATTGATGTGTTTCAGTCCAAAGAATTCGGAAAAATGATTGTACTCGACGGTGAAATCATTTTCTCTGAGGCAGACGAATTCATATATAACGAGATGGTTGTACATGTGCCTATGGCTGTTCATCCCAATGTTAAGGATGTGCTTATCATCGGTGGTGGTGACGGCGGCGTGGCTAAGGTTCTGACAATGTATCCTGAAATCGAGCACATAGATGTAGTCGAGCCCGATGAGATGTTTATCAGCGTCAGCAAGGAATTTTTCCCCGAGACTGCCAAGGGCTTCGACGACCCCAGAGTAGAGATTATCAATATGGACGGTCTCAGATACTTAAGACGCTGTGTGGATAAATATGATCTGATTATCAATGATTCCACAGACCCCTTCGGACATACGGAAGGATTGTTTACAAAGGAGTTTTACGGCAATTGTTTCAGATCTCTTCATGAGGACGGAATCATGGTATACCAGCACGGAAGTCCTTTCTATGATGAAGACGAGGCAGCTTTTAGATCGATGCACAGAAAGGTATACAGCAGTTTCCCTATCAGCCGTGTATATCAGGCCAGCATTCCTACATGCCCCGCAGGCTATTGGATGTTTGGTTTTGCTTCTAAAAAATATCATCCTCTTATTGATTTCAATCCCGTGAGATGGAAGGCAAGAGGATTAAAGACCTGGTATTATACTACCAATTTGCATCAGGGAGCATTTATGCTTCC
>JAKSRV010000111.1 GCA_024403435.1 Lachnospiraceae bacterium | reverse complement strand
TTGATGGAAAGACAAAATTGGTTGGTGGAACGACTTATATCGGAAGGCCGTTTTAGGTGATAGTTGAGTGACTTGCGACAAGATAGTTGTTTATAATACTGAATTGTGATAAGAATTTAAATTCATTGTTGACTATGCGGGAATATTTTGTTATGATGTGTAGCGGACTTGATTTATACAAGTTACGAAAATAACCCAATCAGTCAATTACTTGGGACTGAAGGGAGGTCAGAAAAGCATGTCAAGCGTTATCGTAAAAGAGAATGAGTCTCTGGACAGCGCACTTCGCCGCTTCAAGAGAAGCTGCGCAAAGGCCGGCATCCAGCAGGAGATTCGTAAGCGTGAGCATTACGAGAAGCCCAGCGTAAGACGTAAGAAGAAGTCTGAAGCTGCAAGAAAGCGTAAGTTTAACTAATACGAATAATCAGGCCCCTGGCTTTATGTCAGGGGCTTTTTTCAACAAAAATATTATGGTAAAAGATATTATTTTGGCTGTCGTAATACTGTTGATACTGATAATGATATGGGTTGCTATATATGATTCCAACAGATTCAGCGTCAGCAAATATAAATATAAAAATGCCAAAATCAAAAAGCAGTTCAGAGCAGTGGTGGTATCGGATCTGCATAACAAGAAGTACGGTCCGGGAAACGACAGGCTTGTTGATGCCATTCGCAAAGAAAAGCCGGATATTATTTTAGTGGCCGGTGATATTATGAACGGACATCCGCAGGCAAATCTGGATACTGCATTTGAATTCCTTGAGAAGATTGCTGCGGAATTTCCGATTTACTACGGAAACGGTAATCATGAGATGCGTATGCATCTGTATCCTGAGGATTACGGCGACAGATATACAGAGTTTACCGACAAGCTGGCTGAATTGAATATCCGACACCTGGTTAATGCTAGAGAGGCGTTGGATGATTTGGGCGTGGAAATAATAGGCCTGGAGCTTGCTCGCAATCATTTCATCAGATTTAAGCCCGAACCGATAGAAGCGGGTGAGCTTGATGGGGCGATTGGTAAGCCCGATAAGAAAAAGTATTCCATACTGATTGCGCATAACCCGGATTTTTTTGAGGATTACGTTAAATACGGGGCTGAGCTTGTATTGTCGGGACATATTCACGGAGGAATTGTCAGAATTCCTCTGGTTAATAAAGGTGTGCTTTCGCCCAATGTTTCATTTTTTCCGAAATATGATGCAGGTGAATACACAAAAGGGAAAACTTCAATGGTAGTGTCGAGGGGACTCGGTGTTCATACTATACCGTTCAGAATGTTTAATCCCGGTGATTTGGTTGTTATTGATTTTGAACCGTAGATATACTTGCGGCTGCATTCGTTTACAAATATAATAAATCTATGGCTATTCCTGTTAAATTGGAGGTGTTTGAGGGGCCTTTGGATCTGCTCCTGCACCTGATTGAGAAAAACAAAATAGATATCTATGATATTCCGATTGTAGAGATTACAGAGCAGTATCTTGAGTATATCAAGCAGATGCCGACAAGGGACATGAATATTATGAGTGAATTCCTTGTTATGGCGGCAACACTTGTGGATATTAAGTGTAAAATGCTGCTTCCTCCCGAGGTGGACGAAGAGGGCGAGGAGATTGACCCCAGATCCGAACTCGTGGAGAAGTTGCTCGAGTACAAGATGTACAAGTATATGTCTTTGGAACTCAAGGATCTGCAGCTTGAAGCGGCAAACGTGTATTACCGTTCAAAAAAGCTGCCCAAGGAAGTGACCAATTATGTTCCTCCTGTAGATTATGATGAACTAATTGGTGATATGAACTTGTCTAAGCTGCACGAACTGTTCAAGACTATTATTCGCAGACAGGAGAGCAGAATAGATCCGATTCGAAGCCAGTACGGAAATATCGAGAAGGAAGAGATTGATATGGATGTAAAGCTTTTGTATGTAAGAGCTTTTGTCCAGACTCACAAGACTTTCAGCTTTACCAGCCTTTTGGAAAAGCAAAAGAGCAAAGCTGAACTGATAGTTACCTTTATGATTATTCTTGAGATGATGCATGACGGTGATATTACCATTGAGCAAAATGAATTATTTGATGATATTATTATCACTTCGAATATTGCATAATATCGATTATAAAGAGGTTGGATATAACAATGGATAAGAAGACTGCAAAAGCGGTACTCGAGGGAGTCCTTTTCTCAATGGGTGATGCCATTGATTTGGGACGACTTGCCGAGACCATTGATGAGGATAAGAGAAAAACACGTAAGATACTGGACGAGATGGCTGAGGAGTATCAGAGCGAGGGAAGAGGTATAATGCTTACCTGGTTCGAGGATAAGGTACAGCTTTGCACCAAGCCCGATGTGTATGAATATCTGATCAAGATTGCCAAGAATGCACCTAAGTTTACATTGTCCGATACAGTGCTTGAGACGCTCTCAATCATAGCGTACAAGCAGCCGGTGACAAGAGTTGAAGTTGAAAAGGTACGAGGCGTATCCAGCGATTTTGCAATCAATAAACTCCTAGAATATGATCTTATTCAAGAGCTTGGCAGACTGGATGCTCCCGGACGTCCTCTTTTGTTCGGTACGACAGAGCAGTTCCTCAGATGTTTCGGCGTGCATAGCCTTGAAGATCTGCCTGAACTTAATCCCGTGCAGATTGAAGAATTCAAAAAGCAGGCTGAGGAAGAGGTTCAGGTTAAATTGAATATTTAATTATTTAAAATCAAATGCGATTTGCTCTATGCGAGTCGCATTTTTTATGTTATTATAACAGAGATTGTGATGATGGGGTAATTTGTGGTTTTTACTCGCGAAACATTGTATTTTCAATATATTTTGTGGGACTGAGAGGCACAAATACAAAATCATCAGAAATTTAATGTACTGCAATTTTTTTGCAACCGTATAAATTTTTTATGGAGGTTAGAGACCTATGAGTACTACTTTAGGAGCGAGCGGACGTATTAATGCCCTGCTCGATGACAACAGTTTCGTTGAAATCGGCGGCCTTGTAACTGCAAGAGCTACAGACTTCAATATGAAACCGACTGAAACACCTTCTGACGGCTGCGTAACAGGCTACGGAACAATCAATGAGAGCCTTGTATACGTATACAGTCAGGATGCATCTGTTCTTGGCGGAACAATCGGCGAGATGCACGCACGCAAGATTGCTAACATTTACGATCTTGCAATGAAGATGGGAGCACCTGTAATCGGATTCATCGATTGCGCAGGACTCAGACTTCAGGAAGCTACTGACGCACTCAATGCTTTTGGTCAGGTATACGCAAAGCAGGTGGCTGCATCAGGCGTTATCCCTCAGATTACCGCAATTGTTGGTACTTGTGGCGGCGGACTTGCACTTTTCCCCACTCTTACCGACTTCACCTATATGCTTGAGAAGGATGGAAAGCTTTTTGTAAATGCTCCCAACGCTCTTGCAGGAAATACTACAGCAAAGAACGATACCTCAAGCGCTGCATTCCAGTCAGCTGAGGCAGGTCTTGCAGATGTAGTGGCAGATGAGGATGAGCTTTTCGACAAGATCAGAAGTCTTGTAGATTTCCTTCCTGCCAACAACTTTGATGTAAACGATGTAGAGTGCACTGACGATCTCAATCGTACCTTCGATGGTCTTGAGGGATTTGTAGGAGATACCTCAGAGGCTCTGAAGGTTATCGCTGACGATCTTGACTTCTTCGAGGTTAAGGCTGCTTATGCACCCGAGATGGTTACCGGTTTCATCAGACTTGACGGAGTAACCGTAGGTGCTGTTGCCAACAGAACCGAGATTCTTCCCGATGAAGATTCAGAGGGTAAGAAGTTTGATGCAGTTCTTACTGCTGCAGGTTGTGAGAAGGCTGCTGAGTTTATCAACTTCTGCGATGCTTTCGAGATTCCCGTACTTTCACTTACCAACGTTACCGGATATGAGGCAACCGTTGCTTCAGAGAAGGTTATTGCAAAGGCTGCTGCAAAGCTTACCGCTGCATTTGCAAGTGCTTCTGTTCCCAAGGTTAACGTAGTTATCGGTAAGGCATTCGGTACCGCTGCAAACGTTATGAACTCAAAGGCAATCGGCGCTGATATCACTATGGCATGGCCCAATGCACAGATCGGAACTATGGACAGCAAGCTTGCTGCAAAGATTATGTATCAGGGACAGGGTTCTGACGTTATCGATCAGAAGGCAAAAGAGTACGAAGAGCTTACCCTTAACGTTACAAGTGCTGCAAGAAGAGGCTATGTAGATCAGATTGTTGAGCCTGCAGATACCAGAAAGTATGTTATCGGTGCATTCGAGATGCTTCTTTCAAAGCAGGAAATCGCATTTGACAAAAAACATGTAACTGTATAAGAAAGGTGGGCAATCATGAAGAAGATTACTATCTTTGCCGCAGCAGCATTGTGCGCATTCGGACTTACTGCATGCGGAAGCGCTGAAGAGTACAGTGATTATCAGATGCAGAAGATACAGGCAGCAGAGACTAATGTCAGTGCTGTTATCAGAACTTTGGAGTTCTGTTCAAACGGAACTATCGAAGCTGTCTATGGAATCAACATTCCTTGGGATGAGTACACCATGGATGAAGTTGCCGCTACTGCGCAGACCCTTATGGGCGGCGAGGTTGACGGCTATGGCTTCTATAACGGTTATACCAGTTTTAAGGCTGCTCAGGATACACTCGGTTCAATCACTTTTGTAGATAGCGAGAATATCGAGACAGTAGCTAATGACGAGCAGATCATTGTTTCTGTTCCCGTAACCTGTGAAAACGGTGATGCAACCGTAGAGGTTATTTTCAGTAACGATCAGTTCCTTAAGCTTGAGTCTGCTTCAATCACTCAGAACTTTACAATGGGCGAGAAGATGGAAAAGGGTGCACTTAATACCCTCATCGGTATTTCAACCGTATTCATCGTTCTTATCCTTATCAGTCTTTTGATTTCATGCTTTGGAGTTATTCCTAAGATTCAGAAGGCAATTGCCGATGGCAAGAAGGCTAAGGAAGAAGAGAAGAGTGTTACTGAGAAGAGCATTGATAACGCTGTAAATCAGATTATCGCAAATGAAACTGTTGATGAGAGCGACGACCTTGAGTTGGTAGCAGTTATCGCAGCAGCAATCGCTGCATACGAAGGTTCTGCAACCACAGAAGGATATGTAGTTCGTTCTATCCGCAGAAGAAGATAAGCATTTCCGAACGGAAAATGTTAAGGTCCGAAAGGACAAAAGTAAACTTTGTAATTATTTTTATATAACTTGGAGGAAATAAAAATGAAGAACTATACAATTACCGTAAACGGAAATGTATATGACGTTGTAGTAGAAGAGGGTGCAACCTCAGGTGCTCCCGTAGCAGCTAAGGCTCCCGCAGCTCCCAAGGCAGCTCCTAAGGCAGCTCCCGCAGCTGCAGCTCCCAAGGCAGCAGCAGGCGCAGGTTCAATCAAAGTTGAGGCCGGTGCAGCAGGTAAGGTATTCAAGGTTGAGAAGAAGGTTGGCGACGCTGTAAAGAAGGGCGACGCTGTAATCATCATCGAGGCAATGAAGATGGAAATCCCCGTAGTTGCTCCTCAGGACGGTACTGTTGCAAGCATCGACGTAGCAGTTGGTGATGCTATCGAGGCAGGCGCTACTCTTGCAACTTTGAACTAATCGATTGTAAATGTAACTTTGGAGGTTAACTTATGGCTTACATAGGCTCTACAATGAGCAACCTGCTCCATCAGACAGCTTTCTTCAGCTTGACCTGGGGAAATTTCCTGATGATCCTCGTTGCTTGCTTTTTCCTTTATCTGGCTATACGCCACGAATTTGAGCCGCTCCTTCTTGTACCTATTGCATTCGGTATGCTCCTGGTAAATATTTACCCCGATATTATTCGAAGTGCAGAGAGTGCAGCCAACGGACAGGGCGGTCTTCTGTATTACTTCTACATGCTCGATGAGCTTGCAATTCTTCCTTCACTCATTTTCATGGGTGTAGGTGCAATGACAGACTTCGGTCCTCTCATTGCTAACCCTAAGAGCTTTCTTCTCGGAGCTGCTGCACAGTTCGGTATTTTCGCAGCATACTTCGGAGCAATTGCACTCGGCTTTAACGATAAGGCTGCAGCAGCAATTTCAATCATCGGTGGTGCAGATGGTCCTACTTCCATCTTCCTTGCCGGTAAACTTGGACAGACATCACTTCTCGGACCTATCGCGGTAGCAGCATATTCATACATGTCGCTGGTTCCTATTATCCAGCCTCCTATTATGAAGCTTCTTACTACCAAGAAGGAAAGAGCAATCAAGATGGGTCAGCTTCGTCCTGTATCTAAGCTTGAGAGAATTCTGTTCCCTATCGTAGTTACTATCGTTGTATGTCTCCTTCTTCCTACCACAGCTCCCCTTGTTGGTATGCTGATGCTCGGAAACCTTTTCAAGGAGTCAGGCGTTGTAAGACAGCTCACCGAGACTGCTTCAAACGCTCTTATGTACATCGTTGTTATTCTCCTCGGAACTTCAGTAGGTGCTACTACCAGTGCTGAGTCATTCCTTAACGCAAGCACTCTTAAGATCGTAGTTCTCGGTCTTATTGCTTTCGCATTTGGTACAGCAGCAGGTGTGCTCTTCGGAAAAATCATGTGCATTGCTACCAAGGGTAAGGTTAATCCTCTCATTGGTTCGGCAGGTGTATCTGCGGTTCCTATGGCAGCCCGTGTATCTCAGAAGGTTGGTGCTGAAGCAGATCCTTCAAACTTCCTTCTCATGCATGCAATGGGACCCAACGTTGC
>JAKSRV010000110.1 GCA_024403435.1 Lachnospiraceae bacterium | reverse complement strand
GCTAACTCAATGAACTGCCTTACCGAGGCTCTTGGTATGGGACTTCGCGGAAACGGTACAATTCCTGCTGTATATTCAGCTCGTATTCGCCTTGCTAAGGAAGCAGGTTATGCGGTTATGGATATGTACAGAAAGGGAATTACCGCTCGTCAGATTATGACTAAGGAAGCAATTCTTAATGCACTTACTGTTGATATGGCACTTGGATGCTCTACCAACTCTATGCTTCACCTTCCTGCAATTGCACATGAAATCGGATTTGATTTTGATATTGCTTATGCAAATCCTATTTCTGAGAAAACTCCCAACCTTTGCCATCTTGCTCCTGCAGGTCCTACATATATGGAGGATCTCAATGAGGCCGGTGGTGTATGGGCTGTTATGAAGGAACTTGCCGATATCGGACTTCTTAATACCGAATGCATGACCGTAACGGGCAAGACAGTAGGTGAGAACATTGCTAATGCTGTAAATAAGGATGAGACAGTTATCAGACCTGTTAGCAATCCTTTCTCTACCACCGGCGGACTTGCAGTACTTAAGGGTAATCTTGCTCCCGATGGTTCTGTTGTAAAGCGTTCAGCTGTTGTTCCCGAGATGATGGTTCATGAAGGACCCGCTCGTGTATTTGAGTGTGAAGAAGATGCAATTGCTGCCATTAAGGGCGGTAAGATTGTAGCCGGCGATGTTGTTGTTATCAGATATGAAGGTCCTAAGGGTGGCCCCGGAATGAGAGAGATGCTCAATCCTACATCAGCTATTGCAGGTATGGGACTCGGATCAACCGTAGCACTTATCACTGACGGACGTTTCTCAGGTGCATCAAGAGGCGCTTCTATCGGACACGTATCTCCCGAGGCAGCTGTTGGAGGACCTATTGCTCTTGTTGAAGAGGGTGATATCATTTCAATCAATATTCCTGAAATGAAGCTTGATCTTAAGGTTTCGGATGAGGAGCTTGCTGCAAGAAAAGCTAAGTGGCAGCCTCGTGAGCCTAAGGTTACTACAGGATATCTTTCTCGTTATTGCCAGATGGTTACCAGCGGTAACAGAGGTGCAGTACTCGAGATGCCTAAGAATAACTAATAATCATTGAAATAAATTGTATTTATAACAATTGATCGGATATTAACTATTAATGTGAGGTTTTTATGCAGCTTAATGGATCAGAAATCGTAATTGAGTGTCTTAAAGAACAGGGAGTTGATACTGTATTTGGTTATCCCGGAGGAACTATCTTAAATATTTATGATGCTTTATATAAGCACAGTGATGAGATTCGTCATATTCTTACCAGCCATGAGCAGGGTGCTGCTCACGCTGCTGACGGATATGCGAGAGCAACTGGTAAGGTTGGTGTATGTATGGCTACTTCAGGCCCCGGTGCTACCAATCTTGTAACCGGAATTGCAACTGCATTTATGGATTCTATTCCTGTTGTTGCAATTACAGCTAACGTAAATCTTCCTGCTCTTGGAAAGGATTCTTTCCAGGAGGTTGATATAGCGGGCGTGGTTATGCCTATTACTAAGCACAGCTTTATCGTAAAGCAGATTGATGAGCTTGCTGATACTATCAGAAAGGCATTCAAGATTGCAAGAAGCGGTCGTCCCGGTCCTGTTCTTGTAGATATTACCAAGGATGTAACTGCTGCTGTTACCGAGTATGTTCCTGTAGCGGTGCAAGCACCCGAAGGAAAAGAGTGCAAATATACCGAGAGCCAGATTGTTGAAGTATCAGAGCTTCTTTGCAAGGCTCACAAGCCTTTCATTTATGTTGGCGGTGGCGCTATTATCTCCGAGGCTTCTCCTGAGGTTGCTGAGCTTGCTGAATTGCTTGATTGTCCTGTATGCGATACTCTGATGGCTAAGGGTGCATTCAACGGACACAGTGAGAGATATACCGGTATGATCGGAATGCACGGTACCAAGGCTTCTAACCTTGGTGTGTCAGAGTGTGATTTGCTCATCGCTCTCGGTGCAAGATTCTCAGATCGTGTAATCGGTAATCCCAAGAAATTTGCCGAAGGTGCCAAGATTATTCATATTGATATCGATCCTGCTGAGATTAACAAGAACATTCGCGTTGATGCAAGCCTTATAGGTGATCTTAAGGCGACTCTTCAGGATTTGAATAAGAGAATTTCTAAGCAGTCACATCCCGATTGGATGGCAAGAATTAATGAACTTAAGACTAAGTATCCTCTTAAGTACGATAATTCGGTTCTTTCATGTCCTTATGTTATCGAAGAACTTGACCGCGTAACCAAGGGTAAGGCTGTAATCAGTACAGATGTAGGACAGCATCAGATGTGGACAGCTCAGTATTACGGATATACTCAGCCTCGTACATTCCTTTCATCAGGCGGACTCGGAACAATGGGCTACGGTCTTGGAGCCTGCATTGGTGCACAGGTTGGAAGACCTGATGATATCTGCGTAAACGTAGCAGGTGACGGATGCTTTAGAATGAATATGAATGAGCTTGCTACCGCGGCAAGATACAATATTCCTGTTATTGAAGTTGTTATTAACAACAGTGTACTTGGAATGGTTCGCCAGTGGCAGACACTTTTCTATGGAAAGCGTTATTCAAATACCGTTCTTAATGACGGTGTTGATTTCTGTAAGGTAGCTGAAGGCCTTGGATGTACTGCGATTCGCGTAACCAAGCCTGAAGAAGTCGGACCTGCATTTGAAAAAGCAATTGCACTTAAGAAGCCTGTATTAATCGAGTGCATCATACCCGAAGATGACAAGGTATTCCCGATGGTTCCCGCGGGAGCACCTATCAGTGAAGTATTTGATGGTGATGATCTTGCAGCAAGAGAATAATATTAATCGGCGAAAAAAAATAATACGTATTTCGATTATTTGCCTCGTTGCAGTATTTTTGTTTATGCTTACGTGTTATATGGGAATTTCGATTTATTATTTGAATCATTTTTCATATAACACTTGGATAAACGGATATTATTGTACCGGACTGACTGCTGAAGAAGCATTGAAGCTGGTTTCTTCTGAGGATGTAGTGCCTTCTGTATGTGTGATTAGACAGGATGGCACTGTATATACTCTTGATATGTCTGATGTTGAGTACAGTTATGATTACGGCAATACAGTTTCGGATATTCTTGATTCGCAAAGTGCTTTTGCATGGTTGGGCGGATTGGGAAATGCCAGAAATTATTCGGTTAATCCTATTTTCTCAATTGCAGAAGATGATTTGATGAAGACCTTTGATGCGCTTGATTTTGTAGCAGAGGAATTATCTCGAAAGCCGGAATTCATTCTATATTTTTCGGAAGATGAGGGTAAATATACCTATGTCAATAATCTTGTACACAGACTTGATCATGACAAAGCTTTCAATGATTTGTACATGGGTGTATTGAACGGTAATAATTCATTAACGCTTGATGAGTCGGTTTACTATTTGGATTATGCACCTGATTCTCTTCAGACAAAGAGTATGGAGAGATTCGATAGAATAGATGCTTATCAGAATTGTGATTTGATTTATGATATGGGTTCCGAGCTGATTTATTTCACACCCGAGACTGCACTTAGCTTTCTTGTGATGGAAAATGGCTATCCCAAGGAGGATGAGGCTCATAACTTCATCATAGATGATGAGAAGGTTCTCGAATGGGTTGCCTCATTGTGTGAAGAATATGACACATTTGAGAAGACCAGAGAATTCAAATCAACAAGGGGTGATATTGTCGAGGTTGAAGGTGGTACTTATGGTACGCTTTTGAATCCGGAACCTGAAATTGAGTATCTAACAAGTATTTTGTTGGATTCATCATTGCACGACGGCGTTGCAGATTATCATGTACCCGAGTATCTGATGACTGCTTATGCAAGAGGTAAGAATGATATCGGACCTACTTATATTGAAGTAGATTTGACCACTCAGCATTTGTATTACTATGAGAATTATGTTCTTGTACTTGATACAGATATTGTTTCGGGTAATCTTCGTACCAGGAATGACACATTACAAGGTACATTCTCTGTTATCGGAAAAGAAGAGAACAGATATATTATAGGCGTTGATTTTACTTCATTTGTTAATTACTGGATGCCTTATTTCAAAAACTTCGGTATTAATGATTCTACCTGGCGAGAAGAATATGGTGGAGAGATTTACAAAACTCAGGGCTCGCACGGCCAGATAAATATTCCGCTTGAGGTGGCTGAGGAATTGTTTGAAAGAATAGAAATCGGTATTCCTATAGTTGTTTTCTATTAAGTTGTTATTTTTTCTTGACTAAATATTGTTAAAAAGTTATTTTATAAAGTAGCGTTATATAACGCTTTAAATTATTAAAGAGGAGGATATTTGAAAATGTCCAGAGTTTACAATTTTTCTGCAGGACCCGCAATGCTTCCTGAAGAAGTATTAAAAGAAGCAGCAGCTGAAATGCTTGATTACCAGGGAAGTGGCCAGTCCGTAATGGAGATGAGCCACAGATCGAAGGTTTATGATCAGATTATCAAAGAAGCTGAGGCTGATCTTCGTGAGCTTATGAACATTCCTGATAACTATAAGGTGCTTTTCCTTCAGGGCGGTGCTTCTCAGTTCTTCGCTGAAGTTCCTATGAACATGATGAAGAATAAGAAGGCAGGTTATATCATTACCGGTCAGTGGGCAAAGAAGGCATATCAGGAAGCTAAGATTTATGGTGAGGCTGTAGAACTCGCTTCATCGGCTGATAAGACATTCTCATATATCCCTGATTGTTCAGATCTTCCTATTACCGATGATATGGACTATGTATATATCTGCGAGAACAATACCATTTACGGTACCAAGTTCCAGCAGCTTCCCAACACTAAGGGCAAGGTTCTTGTATCTGATATTTCATCTTGCTTCCTTTCAGAGCCTGTAGATGTAACCAAGTATGGTGTAATCTATGGTGGTGTTCAGAAGAACGTTGGACCTGCAGGTGCAGTTATCGCTATCATCAGAGAGGACCTCATTCCCGACGAGTGTCTCCCCGGAACTCCTACCATGCTTAAGTGGAAGACCCAGGCTGAGAATGATTCACTTTACAATACACCTCCTTGCTATACTATCTATATCTGCGGCAAGGTATTTAAGTGGCTTCTTAAGAACGGTGGACTTGAGGCTATGAAGCAGAAGAATATCGAGAAGGCTAAGATTCTTTACGATTTCCTCGATCAGAGCAAGCTTTTCAAGGGTACTGTTGTTAAGGAAGATCGTTCACTTATGAATGTTCCTTTTGTAACCGGTAATGAAGAACTTGACGCAAAGTTTGTTAAGGAAGCAACCGCAGCAGGTTTTGTTAACCTCAAGGGTCACAGATCAGTTGGTGGTATGAGAGCTTCTATCTACAATGCTATGCCTATCGAAGGCGTTAAGGCTCTTGTAGAGTTTATGGCAAAGTTTGAGGCTGAGAACGCTTAATAAATCATTTGTGATTTATTTGAAGTATAAAGTAATTAAAATAAGCTCTGATTAAGATGGATTTCTTAATCAGAGCTATAAACATATTATTTAGTGAGGTATTTTTCAATGTATAAGATTAATTGTCTTAATCCTATTGCACAGATTGGACTTAAGAATCTGACTGCAGATTATTCTATTACCGATAAGTTTGAAGAGGCTGAAGGTGTACTTGTACGTTCAGCAGAAATGAAGGATCTTGATCTTCCTGAGAGCCTTCTTGCTGTAGCAAGAGCAGGTGCAGGTGTTAACAACATTCCTCTTGATAAGTGCGCTGAGAAGGGTATTGTTGTATTCAATACTCCCGGTGCTAATGCTAACGGTGTTAAGGAGCTTGTTATTGCAGGTATGCTTCTTGCAGCTAGAGATATCGTAGGCGGTATCGAGTGGTGTAAGGAAAATGTATCTGACGAGAATATTGCTAAGACTACCGAGAAGGCTAAGAAGGCTTTCGCAGGTACTGAAATCGCAGGCAAGAAGCTTGGTGTTATCGGTCTCGGAGCAATCGGTGTTAAGGTTGCAAATGCCGCAATGAGCCTTGGTATGGAAGTATATGGATACGATCCTTATCTTTCTGTAAATGCAGCTTGGAGTCTTAAGAGAGACGTTAAGCATGTAGAGAAGGTAGAAGAGATTTATGCTAACTGTGATTACATCACCATTCATGTTCCTCTTCTTGACTCTACCAAGGGAATGATTAATCGTGATGCTATCTCTATGATGAAGAAGGGTGTTGTTATCCTTAACTTTGCTAGAGATCTTCTTGTAGCTGAGAATGATGTTCTTGAAGGAATCAAGAATGGTCAGGTAGCTCGTTACGTATCAGATTTCCCCAATACCACAACTGTAGGTAAGGAAGGTGTTATACTTACTCCTCACCTTGGAGCTTCTACAGAAGAGTCTGAGGATAATTGTGCAGTTATGGCGGTTCAGGAGATTATGGATTATCTTGAAAACGGTACTATCCGCAATTCAGTAAACTATCCTGCAGCTGACCTTGGCGTATGCACAAAGGCAGGTCGTATTGCAGTATTCCACAAGAATATCGCTAATATGATTACTCAGTTCACCGCAGTAATCGGAGCAGCAGGAATTAATATTTCAGATATGCTCAACAAGTCAAGAGGAGAGTATGCATATACACTTCTTGATGTTGAAAGCGCTCCTACCGCTGATGTTGTTAAGGCACTTGAGGCTGTTGAAGGTGTATACAGAGTACGTGTAGTAAAGGGTTGATATAATCCTAATGTAAATTATTAAAGCCATCGGATGATTTCCGATGGCTTTTGTTTTGGCTATAATCTGCAATAAA
>JAKSRV010000011.1 GCA_024403435.1 Lachnospiraceae bacterium | reverse complement strand
GTAAAGCTCATTGTTATAGTACCGGTTGCAGAAGTCAGTCCGTAATAGCTTCCTGTGATGGGGAAGTTGGTTACAGTGGTATTGAGAAGTTCCTTACCGTCTGCAGTCTTGAGTATAACCTTCACACCGGTACCTGACTTGTACTGAGGGCACTCATCATTGGTAGGTGCAGTGATATTAGCCTCATATTTATAGGTCTTCACTGCGGTTCCAAGGCTGATGGTAATATCGATAGTAGTTCCTTCGGGTACATATGAACCACTGTTAACGCTCTGCTGGCATACGAGATCCTTATCAAAGGATTCGTTGTTTACCTTTGTTACAGTACCAACCTTAAGTCCGTACTCTACGAGACATACTGTAGCCTCTTCCTCAGTGAGTCCGAGCAGGTTGGGAACCTTGATATTCTCCTTACCCTTGCTGACAATCAGTACAATCTGGCTTCCCGAAGGAATATTGTCTGCAGCAGCGGGATCCTGTGAAATAACATATCCCTCCTCAACAGTACTGCTGTACTCTTCCTTCTTGGTTACAGAGAATCCTTCCTTGGTCAATGCACTGTAAGCTGATTCATAAGTCATACCTGCAACATTGGGAAGCTTTACGCCACCCTTTCCGTTACTTACAACCAATGCAACTACAATACCCGCATCAACTTCATCACCCTCTTTTACACTTGCAGAGATGATACTCTCACTGGGTACTGTATCGGAATTCTCATAGCTTACTGAAGTCACAAGTCCAAGAGCATAGAGCTTATTTCTGACATCATCCACGTTCTCGCCCACAATCTTGGGGATTATAACCTTCTTGACCTCAGGCTGTGTATCACCTGTCTCTTCATCGGGCTCGGGAAGCACGTGTGATGTATTGCTATCATTATCATTAGTGTTTGTATTACCTGTCATAGGTGATGAGAAGCATCCGTTAATGGTTGTAATCAGCAGTACAACGATAAGCGCTACTATAATCACACCTGCTGCAATAGCTACTATTGTAGTAATCTTCTCAACCTTGGGATTGTAATCCTCCTCATCCTCAAGTCCACTGTCTTCAGACTTTTTCTTTGCTTTTACCGGAGGCTCTTCGACATATTCAGGCTCTCCGTACTGCTCATCAGTATATCCTTCAGAGTATCCTTCGGTGTAGTCTTCGCCCTCGTAATTTTCTTCGTAATACTCTCCGTTTTCGTCTGTATAGCCTTCCTGCTCGTATCCGGCTTCCTCAGGGTATTCACCGTTTTCATAGTTCTCACCCTGATATTCCTGCTCATAATAAGGCTCCTGAGCAGCTTCCTCTTTTGCCTTAACTGCAGCTCCCACACCGGGTGCAAGAGTCATCAGTCTGTCTGTATTGCCACTCTCAACAGGTGCTCCTGTTCTCGTGTTCTTGATCTGAGCCATCTCAGACTCTGATACCACACGGGTACCTCCCATCATTTCAGCAGATTCTCTGTCTACAAAATCCACTTCGGGAGTAAGTAATGCCTGCTTTAAGTCCTTGATAACCTCCTGCATGTTCTGATATCTTCTGTCGGGAGATTTCTCTGTGCACTTAAATATAATAGATTCCACACACTGAGGAATCTCCGGCACATATTCTCTGCATGAAGGCATTGCCTCCTGGATATGCTTGATAGCGATTGCTACGGTAGTCTCTCCATTAAAGGGAACACGTCCGGTCAGCATCTCAAACATAGATATACCGAGTGAATAGATATCACTCTTTTCATCGGAATAACCGCCTCTTGCCTGCTCGGGAGAGGTGTAATGAACAGAACCCATTACATTCGAGGTGATAGTGTTGCTGGTAGCAGCCTTGGCGATACCAAAGTCTGTAACCTTAACCTTACCGTCTCTTGAAATTATGATGTTCTGAGGCTTGATATCACGATGGATAATATGATTGCCGTGAGCCGCTTCGATACCAAGGCTGACCTGGATAGCGATACTTACCGCTTCCTTGTATGTGAGACGAGCCTTTTTCTCGATATATTTCTTGAGGGTAATACCCTCTACAAGCTCCATGACAATATAATGAATCTCACCCTCTTCTCCTACATCGTACACGTTTACAATATTAGGATGCATGAGACCTGCTGCCGCCTGAGCCTCCACACGGAACTTGGATACAAAATTCTCATTGTCACCGAATTCCTGCTTCAGCACCTTAACCGCAACATTACGATTGAGCTTTTCATCGAGAGCCTTGTACACATCAGACATTCCGCCCGTGCCTATCTTCTCGATAATCTCATATCTATCGTTTATAACCATTCCAATCTTTATCATACTTCACTCAATTCCTTCATGTATTGCACAAATTGCAGTACCCGACCTACGCCTCATACTTTACCAGTACAGCGGAAATATTGTCTCTTCCACCGTTTTCGTTAGCCTTTTCAATCAGAGTTTTTACTGCTTCACTCACATCCTCCGATTGAACAACAATCTTTGCAATTTCTTCATCGGTCACCATATTGGTAAGTCCGTCGGAACACATCAGAACGAAATCTCCGTCCTTAAGCTCCTCTGTATATGTATCGGGCTCTACTGACTTTTTAACGCCTACAGCCCTTGTGATAATATTCTTATCCGGATGATTACGCGCCTGCTCACGAGCAATACCGCCGCTTCTGATCATCTCCTCTACCAGTGAGTGATCGACGCTAACCTGTCTGATTTCCCCGCCTCTGATGATATAGAGTCTGCTGTCACCGACATTGATAGCCTGAAGATATCTTCCAACAAAAGTTGCAGCCACAATTGTGGTACCCATACCTTCAAGCCTTCTGTTAAACAAAGCATCGGTATAAACCTCATTGTTGGCTGCTTCAACTGCCTTTGTAAGCAACTTCAGGGAGTTCTTCTCGAAAGAATCCTCAATACATTTTACTATCGTCTGAACTGCAGTTCTCGAAGCATAATCACCTGCGGCATGGCCTCCCATTCCGTCGGCCACGATAAACAGGTTGGTAAGATTACCTATCTTGTCCTGAGTAGTATATATGTAATCCTGATTTAATTTTCTTGTACTACCTATATCGGTTCTGGAAAAACTAGTAAGCACCGGTTATTCTCCGTCTTGGTTTTCTTCGATCACCTTGCGTCTCAACTGGCCGCAAGCGCCGTCTATATCCCGTCCCATTTCTCTTCTTATAGTAACATTAATTCCGTTTTTTTCAAGTTTATTTTGGAACGCGCGGATTCGCTTCTTATCAGAGGGAAGGAAGCTTCTCTCCTTAATCGGATTGACCGGAATGAGATTTATATGTGCGTGAACGGGACCTGCCAAAGCCGCCAATCTCACGGCTTCCTCCTCGGAATCGTTCACTCCTCTCACAAGACTGTACTCAAATGTAATACGTCTTCCGGTCTTATCAAAATAATATTTGCACGCCTCCATCAGCTCATCAATGCTGTATCTGTTAGCGATGAGCATAAGCGTGCGTCTGCGCTCATCTGTGGTGGCATGAAGTGACAATGCCAGAGTAATCTGGAACTGCTTATCAGCCAGCTCCTTCATTTTGGGCACCAGACCGCATGTTGATACTGTCACATTTCTCTGACTTATGTTGAGACCGTTCTTGTCGGTCAGCATTCCTATAAATTTGACTATATTGTCAAAGTTATCCATCGGTTCGCCGCTGCCCATGACAACTACATTGGCAACTCGTTCACCGGTATCATGCTCTATTCTGTATATCTGTCCGAGCATCTCGCCCGCAGTCAGATTTCTGACCAATCCGTCCAGAGTAGATGCGCAAAAAGCACAGCCCATACGACATCCCACCTGTGAGGATATACATACACTGTTACCGTGCTGGTATCTCATAAGCACACTTTCAATCATGTTGCCGTCCGAAAGAGCAAAAAGATATTTACGTGTACCGTCAATCTGAGATATCTGACATCTTGCGATGCTAAACTCCTCAAACTCATACCACTCTTTCAGATTCTCGCGAAGCTGCTTTGAGAGATTGCTCATCTCATCCACGCTTGCAACACACTTTTTGTGCACCCAATCATATATCTGTCCTGCTCTGAAGGCCTTCTCACCATGCTCAGCCAGGTCTGCTTTCAATTCTTCTAAGGTAAGTGAACGAAGATCCATATTTCCTCGCAATCGTTAACTAATCGTTTCTTTTTAGTACAGTATAGAAAAATCCGTCGCAGTCATCCTTGTGCGGCAACAGCTGCACAGGTCCCTTTTCTATAGAAAAAGGAAACTCCCTGCATATCCATTCGACGTTTTTCTCGTTCTCATCCGGATTGATGGTACAGGTACTGTATAGGAGTGTTCCTCCCTTTTTTACGTATTTCCACGAAGCTTTTACTATACTTTTTTGTATATCCGCCAGGTCCTTCAAGCCCTCTGCTGTAGCATTGTACTTGATATCTCTCTTTTTACCGAGTATTCCCAATCCGCTGCAGGGTACATCCAATATCAGCACATCGGCTTTTTCTTCAAGTGAGGTGTCAAATACGGAAGCATCCCACACCTGGGAAGTAATATTATCGGCCTGCATTCTCTCGGCGTTCTCTTCTATTCTGACAAGCTTTGCCTCAGATATATCTCTGGATATTACTCTTCCACCGTTGCCCGTCTTTTCGGATGCCAGGAGGCTCTTTCCGCCGGGCGAAGCGCAGGCATCGATTACCAAATCATTTTCCTTTATTCCTGCAGCTTCCACCGCCAGACACGAGCTGACGTCCTGCACTACAAATGCACCGTCATCGTAGCCCGGCAGTTCACGAATATTTTCAAGATGCTGTGCTCTGTATACATACTTAAGCCTATCATCCTGCTTTAAATCAACACCGAGCGCTTCTATCTTCTTAACCAATTCCTCACGCTCAGCATCAGACATATTGCTTCTGAATCTGAGAGAAACCGGATGAATCTCCAAAAGACTTGCCATGAGCTTTTCCGTCTCATCAAAGCCGTACAGACCCAACCATTTTTCCACCATCCATTCGGGAATCGAATATCTGACATTCAGATATGTCACCGCATCCTTCTTAGCATCGGGCCATTTTAAGTTTTCTTTTTCACGTGACAGATTTCTGAGTACACCGTTTACAAATCCCGACAGATTGGCAAACTTTCTCTTTTTAGCCAGCTTTACGGCTTCATTGATGGCAGCACTGTCCGGTACATTATCCATGTACAGAATCTGATAAGCCGACATACGCATAATGCAGCGAATCAACGGCTTCATTTTGCGCACGGGAACAGATGCCAGATTATTAATATGATAATCCAGTTCTATCCTTCTCTCGGTGGTTCCCTCGAACAGACGCTTTATAAACGCCTTGTCCCTGGGGTCGAGATAATCGTATTTATCCAATATATCGCTTACCAGTTTATTAGAAAAAGAAAGCTCCTTCTCAACCGTAAGGAGCCCCTCCAACACTATTTCTCTCGTGTTTTCCATCTTTAACCCTATCTTGCTATAAGAAGCATCTCATCGCCAATCAAATCATCATCCGAGCTTGCTTCCCACAGGAATCTTCATACCGAGCAAAAATGCCTGTGTTGTCATTCTCTTTTTACCCTCAAGCTGAAGCTCAAATATTCTGAGTACTCCTTCTGAGGTCTGTACATCTATATAATCCTTAGCCACTGCTACAACGGTACCGCACTCTGCATCAGAGTTGCCTCCGTCTGCAACAGCCTTTGCTACCCATACCTTCATCTGCTTTCCGTTGTAGAAAGTAAATGCGCTGGGCCATGGATTCAATCCTCTTACAAGTCTCTCGATAGAAATCGCTGATTTGCTGAAATCTATATGTCCCTGTTCCTTTCGGATCATTTTTACATAACAGCTGTCCGCATCATTCTGAGGAACCGGAGTAATCTTACCCTGTTCAAGCAAAGGAAGCATATCTACGATAGCCTTGGCTCCCATCTCGGTCAGTCTGTCATGAAGAGTCTCAAAGGTCTCGTCCTCTGTAATGTCAGTCTCGAGCGTATACAGAATATCGCCCGTATCGATTCCCGCATTCATCTGCTGAATGGTGATACCGGTCTTCTCCTCACCGTCAACGATTACATACTGAATAGGCGCTGCACCGCGATACTTGGGGAGCAGTGAAGCGTGGATATTCAGGCAACCGTACTTTGGCATGTCCAGAATCTCCTGAGAGAGAATCTGTCCAAAAGCAGCTACTATATATACATCCGCCTCATACTTTTTAAGTTCAGCCACTTCCTCGGGAAGTCTGATTTTAGCCGGCTGAAAAACAGGAATACCTGCTTCGACAGCCACATCCTTTACAGGCGAGGTCTGAAGCTGTCCGCTTCTTCCCTTGGGCTTATCGGGCTGGGTAACTGTAAGAACAATCTCATGTCCCGCTTCTATCAGCGATTTAAGGGCTGCTGCCGCAAAATCCGGCGTACCCATAAAAACTATTTTCATTAATCTTCTTCCTCCGCGTACTTAACCTCGTACACATCGCCTTCTACATACTCTGTATAAAGATGTCCGTCAAGATGTCCGAGCTCGTGGCATACCGCTCTTGCAAGCAGTCCCTCTGCCTCGAAAGTAAACTCCTTCATCTCTACATCAAATGCAGTACATTTTACATATTCGGGTCTGGTCACGGTGCCTGCCTTGCCGGGATAGCTTAAGCATCCTTCCGAACCGGTCTGCTCACCGCTCTCTTCTATAATACGAGGATTGATAAGAATATAAGGATCCTCTCCGGTGGTATCAATAACTGCGATTCTCTTGAGAATACCAACCTGAGGAGCTGCAAGGCCCACACCGTTGGCAGCATACATAGTATCGAGCATGTCCTCGATAAGTTCTCTGATTCTGGGAGTTACTTCTGTAACTTCCTTACATACCTTATTCAATACCGGATCGCCAAATTCCCTAATATTTCTGATTGCCATTATATTTTCCTTTCATCTGAAGAGATATCTCCTCAGCGCTTATTATGCTATAAAAATGCCTACCAAATACATTTAGGCCTAACGTTACTACTTTATCATTTTGTAATATCTGTGTCAAAACTACAACGTATTTATTGGATCAAAGTCAAACTGAATGTATTCCTTCTGAGGCGGATTTGCCTTGAGTCTCTCCTCAAGCATGTCCTTAAGTGCCACCAGTTCCGAATACTGAGTCGCCTTGGCATATACTACAAATCTGTAGAGGTCTTTTACCTTGCTGACAATACCTGCTGTCGGTCCCAATATTGCACACTTGCCGTCCTGTCTGGCCGCAAGTGCCAAATCACCCGCCAACTTTTCGGCCTTGTCCTTATCAGGTCCGAATATCTGAACAGCCAACATATGTGCTACCGGAGGATATCCGAGCATATCTCTGTAGGCTATTTCCTCTTCGTAAAATTCTTCATATTGCTGTAGCGCGGACAGCTTGACCGCATAGTGATCGGTCTTGTATGTCTGAATGACCGCTTCTCCCGGCAGTGTACCTCTTCCTGCTCTTCCGACCGCCTGAGTCAGCAGCTGGAATGTCCTCTCTGCAGCCCTGTAATCCGACACATTCAGCGACAAATCTGCAGCCAGCACTCCCACCAAAGTAACCTTCGGGAAATCATGTCCTTTGACAATCATCTGAGTTCCTATCAGTATCTGTGCCTCCTCATTTGCAAAGGCTGATAATATTTTCTCATAGGAATCCTTAGTCTTGGTAGTATCGGCATCCATTCTGAGTACCTTCACATCAGGATACATCTCCTTGAGCTTTTCCTCTATCTGCTCGGTACCTGCCTTGAACGCAGCCAGATACTTACCACCGCACGAAGGGCACAGTGTAGGCTTTACCGTCTCATAACCGCAATAATGACATACCATCTTGTTGCCGTAATGCTCTGACAACGACACGTCACAGTGCGGGCACTTTATAACCTCACCGCAAGCTCTGCAGGATATAAATCCCGAATACCCACGTCGGTTCAAAAACAATATACTTTGCTCACCCTTATACAGCCTGTCCTTTATAAGAGCCTGCAGTCTTCTCGAAAAAATGGTTCTGTTGCCGGCCTTGAGTTCATCCCTCAAATCCACCACCGATACAACAGGGAGTGAACCTCCGGTAAGTCTTTCCTTCAGTTCAAAAAGTCTGTACTCTCCGCTCTTTGCCCTGTAATAAGCTTCCAGCGAAGGTGTTGCCGATCCCAATACCAAAGCCGCTCCCGAAGTCTGTGCCAAGTGCTCGGCCACTTCTCTGGCATGATACTTGGGGGTCAGTTCAGATTTATAGCTGGCCTCATGCTCCTCGTCTATCACAATCATTCCCAAATTCGGGAACGGAACAAAAAGCGCCGATCTGGGACCTATTACGATATCTATCTCTCCGGTTGCCGCACGCATACACTGATCGTATTTTTCACCGGGAGTCAGCATGGAATTGAGCACACTGACACGATTACCGAAACGCTTGAAAAATCTCATAAGAGTCTGATAGGTCAATGCAATCTCAGGTATAAGAAATATCGCCTGCTGACCGCGCGCCACAACTTTTTCTATCAGCTCCATATAAACTTCGGTCTTACCGCTTCCGGTAATTCCATGAATCAGATACTTGCCTGCCTTACCTTCGTTTATATCCTTATCTATCTCTTCAACGATAAATCTTTGTCCGTCACTCAGCTGCAGGCGTTTGTCCTCACCCGCATTAACATGGACAGGATTTCTGTATTCTGTGGTCGTATTGATTTTCAACGCACCGCTTTTTTCCAGACTGCTGATAGTCTGACCGCTCACACCTAATTTACCGGTCACCCACTCGTACGGTATCTCCTCCTGCTCAAGTAGCGCATCAAGAAGTCTTAGCTGTGCATTTCTGTGCTTTCTGATAGCCTCGCCCTTAAGAGAAATAAGCTCCTCACGGCTCATATTTCTTACTATCTGTCTGAAAGTAAGCTGCTTTACCGTTGCCTTGGCCGGCAATACCACCTTCAATGCCTGATTCATCGTGCCACCGTAATTCTTTCTGATGAAGGCTGCAAGCTCTACCTGCTTTTCCTCCATAGACACGGCATCCTTGGCTATTTCCAGGATATCCTTTACACGGCTCGGATCGTAATCAGTATCCTCTCTGAGGGCAATCACATACGCCTTGCGCGGCTTGTTCCCCTGTCCGAAAGGGACCACCACGCGCATACCTATTTCCAGCTTGTCCCTAAGTGCATCCGGAATATGGTAACTGAACGGTCTGTCCAGACTATTTAACGATATATCAATTATTACTTCTGCGTACTCGTAATTTGTCACTTACTTCATCTCTTCCAAAATCTCTGCAATCAGTACTCTCTCATCCATCGGATACTTTACACCCTTGATTTCCTGATAGTCTTCATGTCCTTTACCTGCAAGGACTATTATGTCTCCGCGCTTGCCGTTTTCGATTGCATAACGGATAGCCTCCTTGCGGTCGGGGATTTCTATATATTTACCGTCTGTCTTGGATATGCCTGTAACGATATCCGCAATGATATCCAAAGGCTCCTCAAAACGAGGATTATCCGATGTAATAATGGTAAAATCAGCAAGCTTTCCGCTAACCTCACCCATTTCAAATCTTCTGGTCTTTGATCTGTTACCACCGCAACCAAACAGACAAATCAATCTGCCGGGATTGTACTCTCTCAAGGTGGTAAGTATACTTTCCAATGCCATCGCGTTATGAGCATAGTCAATCAGCAATGTAAAATCATCCGATACCTTAACCTTCTCTATTCTTCCCTTTACATGAGCCTGAGAAAGTGCTGCTACGATATCTTCATCAGCCACACCAAAATGTCTGCAGATAGATATTGCGCACAGCGCATTGTATATACTGAATCGTCCGGGAGTGGGAAGCTTTACATTAAGCTCAATCAGTCCCTTGGTCTCAAAGCTTACTCCGAGATGACCGGGTTCATCATCCAACACGGGATTGACTGCCACCAAATCGTTTCCTTCATTTATTCCGTAGCTCTCAACCTCGCAGGTATGGCCTTCAATAATAGCCTGTGCATTCGAATCATCTCCGTTGATTATACCCTTACGACACTGCTTGAAAAGTAAAGCCTTGCACTGAAGATACTCTTCAAAGCTTGCATGCTCGGTAGGTCCGATATGATCCTCCGAAAGATTGGTAAAAATACCGATATCGAATACAAAGCCCTGAGTACGATGCTGCATAAGAGCCTGGCTGGATACTTCCATTACCACGGCTTCTATTCCGGCATCAGCCATTTTTGCAAAAGTCTCCTGCAGTACATAAGACTCGGGAGTGGTATTCTTAGCAGGAATATGTTCATCCCCGATAATAGTCTCTATGGTTCCTACAAGACCTGTCTTGATTCCGGCATGCTCCAATATCGATTTTACAAGATAAGTGGTTGTGGTCTTACCCTTAGTACCCGTGATACCGATTGTCTTGAGCTTTTCTGCCGGATTACCAAACCATGCCGCTGCCATAAATGCCAGTGCATATCTTGTATCGTCAGCCTTAAGTACAATAGCACCTGTACCGTTCAGTTCGGGCATATCCTTTTCAACAACTACCGCAACTGCCCCATTCTTAATTGCCTCAGCTGCCACATCATGTCCGTCAAAATTTGCACCTTTGATGCAAATAAACACGCATCCCTCGACAACCTTGCGTGAATCATATACCACAGCAGTGATATCCGGATCTCCGGAACCTGCTGTCATAGTAAGCTGTAATTTCTCATTCAACTGTGAAAGTTTCATTTTTATCCCTCACTTTCCAAAAATTAGGCAGTTATGAATTATATCCACGATACAATTCACAACTGCCTTTTATTATACCATGATATCAGCATCAAAAGGTAGATACACGAGATTTCTTCGTGCTTTTCACTTCCGAAATGTCAAAGACATTCAAAATTCATCCAAATTACGTTTAAAACACGAATGCGCCTTGTAACCAAGACGCATTCGTGTTTCTTATGAGGGGGGGAGGATAGTTGACTCTCATCAACTATCTGAGAACAATATAACACCTAAATATGTCTAAATTATGAACAAAACATAAATTTCTGATAATAACCTTAAATTTTTTCAGCGCAAAATACACCCTTAAAATAAACATATTTATTCGTTTAGCTTGTTTTAGCCTTTTTTAGTCTCCAGTGCTAATACCTTGTATTTACACACTATATTTTGAATCTCAAAGCAAATCAGCAGTAATTTCTCAGTGTAAACTGCACATTTTCGCCGCGAAAAGTATTGATTCCCAACTGATACGCGACACTGATCTTACACGAAAAATTACCTTCCGCAAACTTTGCACGAATTTCGCTTCCTATTTTTTCGCTTAAAAACTCGCAAATTCTGTCCGGATGTTCAAAACTAGTAATTTCAAAATATCTGCCTTCCGGAGTCTTTACTTTCAATCTGCAATATTGCTTTTCAGCACCAAAAGGAATAATTCCGTACAGTTCCAAATCCTTTTGTGCAAACAAAGGATGCGGGTTGCCGGTTCCGTACGGCTCAAGCTTTTCAAGTTCCTTGGCAAGTCTCATATTCGCATAGTCCAACGGCATAGGTACATCAATGCTTACCTTTGCGACAAAATCATCTGCTTTAAGACCCGCGTTGTCATTCAAGGCTCTGTCCAGCGCCTCGAGGTTCTCTTCCTTAAGAGACAATCCGGCTGCCATGGCATGTCCGCCATACTTTTCAAGCAATTCTCCTACCTCTACAAGATGCTCCTGCATATGATAGCCTTCGATGGATCTGCCTGAACCCTTTACCATTTCCTCGCCTCTGGTAAGGATAAATACAGGGTGATTGTATCGTTCCCTGATTCTGCCTGCGATAATACCCGCGATGCTCTCATGCACTTCCGGTAAAAAAATCACCCATACATCTTTTTCCTGCAGATTATTCTCCTCAATATATTTCTCTGCAGCATCAATACCTTCAACGGTCAGATTCTTTCTGCTGTCGTTCAATGCCTTCAGTTCCACGGCAGTAGTCAGTGCCTCGGGCTTACTGTCAGCTCTAAACATTGCCAAAGCTCTCTCAGCGGTATCCAAACGTCCCGTAGCATTTATACAGGGACCGATTACAAAACCTAAATGATAGCAGCTGATTTTATCCGAAGCCAGCTTATTGACCTCCATAAGTGCCAGCAGACCATAATTGTTCGTCGTAGCAATCCTGCGCAGGCCCTCTCTGACTACGATACGATTCTCATCCTTGAGTTCCATCACGTCACACACCGTTCCGATAGCCGCAAAAATCATCATCTCGTCCATCACAGCTTCATCAAGCTTATCCGAACCTGTTTTATCTCTAAGCGCACATATAAGCTTATATGCCACCATCGCGCCGCATATTCCCTTAAAAGGATACTCGCAGTCCAAACGCTTGGGATTGACCACTGCCAATGCATCGGGCAACACCTGAGTCTTTACTCCGTTCTCCTGCGTAAAAGGCACTTCATGGTGGTCCGTCACTATCACGCTCATTCCCAATTCATTGGCCAAAGCAATCTGATCCTTCGCGGATATTCCGTTATCACAGGTTATAATCAGGTCGATATTTTCTTCCTTGGCATCAGTTACCAATCCGTCACTGAGACCGTATCCGTCATGTATTCTGTGAGGAATGGCTGTAGAAACATTTGCCCCCAGACAGCCGAGTCCTTTACTGAGAATATAAGTGCTGGTCACACCATCCACATCATAGTCTCCTATGATACGGATTTTCTTACCGGCATCAATAGCCTCTGTAATATAATCCACTGCCTTTTCCATATCCTTAAGCAACAGTGGATTGTGAATATTCTCCACACTGCCGTATATGAATTCACGGGCCTCATCCAGTGTCTCTATATTTCTGTTACGCAATATTCTGGCCGTAACAACATCTATTCCAAGCTCTCGACTCCACAATTCAAAGTCTGCTCTTTTTGCCTGTACCATCCACTTTTCCATATCGGTATTCCCTTCTATGCAGGTTATATATTTCATTATACAAGAATGAATTCTGCTTGCAATGAGATTCAAGCTTATATAATGAATCGCAACTATATTGTTCGCGACAGTAGTTGAATGCTCCGTGGTCGTTTCGCTGACAGTTTCTAAGTCTACATCACGTGACTCAACGACCGCAACATAAACTCGCACTCTCATTGATATGAGAGCGCTCAGACAGTTATGTTGCTATATCGTCTGTCTTGGATGACAGACGATATTCGTATACGTCACTACTGTAGACTAAGAAGCTGTAACACTCACTTTAACTACGCATGCAACTATCTGCCGCGTCTATAATATGAGCATTATTATCTAAAACCGGCCTGACGGAGATGTCGATGCGAGGGAGCGAAGTGAGACGGACTCACGTACTTAGCAGATTGGTCACATGAAGAAGCACAATCTGCATGGAAGCAGATTGAGGTGCGAAATAGCCATGGATGGCTATTATGCACCGGTGCTTTGTAATATGACCAAGCTGCTTAGTTAAGTAGTCCGGCGTAACGTCCTCGCATGACGCTCCATCAGTGCCGGTTTTCTATATCTATTTATGAATTATGATATCAAAAAATCACATAAAAAACTCCTCAGGACTTATATCTATGATACAAATCACTGAGGAGCTTAAATTCGACTCAATCGAGGCGTTTGCCTCTTTCAAGCTACTATTTTTAATTCATTACTTTGACTTCTTTGAAGACTTCTTGCTTGAAGACTTTGCTTCTACCTTAGCAGGAGAGGGAGCAACTTCCTTCTTGCCGGCATTCTTGAATGAGAACCAAAGTGCACCTGCGATGCAGATTGATGAATAGCATCCGCATCCAATACCAACCATAAGAGGAAGTGCGAAATCACGAATACTTGATACACCGAAGCCGTAAAGGAAAGCAACCATGATGAATGTAGTCAATGAAGTGAAAATACTTCTTGTAAGGGTCTGAGTAATACTTCTGTTAACAACTGTCTTCAGATCCTCCTGGTAAATTGCTCTGTTCTCACGGATACGGTCAAAGATAACGATTGTAGCATTGATTGAGTAACCTACGATGGTCAACAGACATGCTACAAAAGTATTACCTACAGATACTCTTGCTACCGCATAGAATGCGATAACTACGAGTACGTCGTGTGCGAGAGCGATAATTGAGCTGATACCGAAGCGCATATCCTTGAAACGGATTCTGATGTAGATAAGCATCAGAACGATTGCTACGATAACTGCGATAAGAGTATCTCTCTTCATCTCACCACTGATGGTAGCACTGATGGTCTCGGATGTAATCTTTGATTCGGCAATACCGAACTCATCCTGGAACATCTGTGAAAGTGATTCTCTGTGAGCAACATCAAGTGAATTGGTCTTGAAGATTACTTCGTTGGTACCTGATACAGTCTGAATCTGAACTGTACTTCCGGTTACGCCCTCAATCTTCTTCTCAACCTGAGCGGTAAGCTCATCAAGTGTCCATTCTCTGTCAAACTCAACTGTAGTAGCTGTACCACCCTTGAACTCAAGTGAGTAATTGAGTTCGTCCTTATTAAGAGCGAACTTGTTAACTCCCATGATTACAAGACCTGCGATAACAACTGCACCTGAGATAGCAAAGAAGAGTCCCTTCTTAGAAAGGAAATCAACAGGCTTTCTGTCCTTGGCACGTCCGTAGAACTTAACATCCTTAACGCCGAGTGCAATGAATGCCTGAATAATAAGTCTGGTAACAACAAGTGCGGTAAACATTGAAAGCACAATACCAAGAACGAGGGTCTGTGCAAATCCCTTTACTGAGCTGGGTCCGAGGATCCAAAGCACGATAGCTGCGATAAGGGTTGTAATGTTACCGTCAAGGATTGCTGAAAGTGCCTTGTTAAATCCGATCTTAACTGCACTCTGAACGCTCATTCCGGAAGCAATCTCCTCACGGATACGAGCGAAAATAACTACGTTTGCATCAACCGCCATACCGATTGAAAGGATGATACCTGCAATACCTGCAAGGGTAAGAGTCATATCAAATCCATTGAGAAGCAAAACGATTAAGGCAACATATACAACAAGAGCAAGAACTGCTGCAAGACCGGGGATAAGATATGCCGCAATCATGAATATTGCAACAAGTGCGAATCCGAAAACACCTGCCTTGAGTGAAGTCTTGATTGCATCCTGTCCGAGCTGAGCACCTACAACCTTTGAGTGAAGTTCCTCAAGCTGAAGTGAAAGACCACCGATTCTGATGGTAGACGCAAGCTTTTCAGCCTCATCAAATGTATAATCACCTGAAATCTCAGCATATCCGTCAAGAAGTGCTGCTCTTACGTTGGGTGCGGTTACAATCTTGTCATCATAGTAAATAGCAAGTGTCTCACCCTTTGAATATGCTCTGCTGGTAACCTCACCAAACTTCTTGGTACCCTCATCAGTCATATTAAGAGCTACAACGTAACGAACATTCTTGGTCTCATCCTGCTGAGCAACTGCCTTAGCGCTTGCTACATCACTACCGCTTACGGTGATAGAACCGTTGGCAATGAGCTCATCTATAGAATAAAAAAGCACATACGAATCTGTTGCTGCATCATATGTATAGTTCTGGTTGCCCGCATCATCAGTCTGCTGAATGAAGTAAAGGTTACCGGGCTGACCGAGTTCTTCAAGAATTGCATTTGCATCACTCACACCGGGGATTTCAATACCGATACGATTGACACCTTCCTGATAAACCTGCGCTTCGGTGCTGTACTGTGCAACACGCTGCTGAAGCTTGTAAATAGTATCTGACATTGCGGTAGAATCGGGAGTCTCATCTCCTACTACCTGATAAGTAATGCTGACACCACCCGCAAGATCAAGACCAAGTGTAATGTCCTTAGCATTTCCTGAACCGTTAATTCCCCAGATATCAATGTATCCGATACCGAGAGCAACGATCAGGACGATGATGAGCGTCAAAAATGCTCTGCTCTTCTTCATGATAAATGTCCTTTCTCTCTCAACCTGTTATCCTCAGGTTTTCCACGCTTTTTTTATTTTTTTATAGAAAAATCCATAAAATGCGCCACTAAAATAAAATACACTCATTTTCGCAAAAAATCAAGATTTCTGCGTGTTTCAGCATATGTTTGACTGTTTTTATGCCTCTGCCTCGGCAGCCATATCCGCCTCTGCAGCCTTCATCATGATTGCACACTCTATGCGCTTCTTCTGAAGCTCGCATCCAACATCGTAGCAATCGGTGATTTTTCCGTGGAAATTGTAAGAATTTGCCGCACATCCGCCGCTGCAGTAGAACTTGGCAAAGCACTTACGGCACTTTTCCTTCGCATATACGTTGCACTGCTTAAATTCATACTTAATATCGTCGCGTGTGATTCCCTCATCAACATTACCCATCAGGAAATCTTCATTTCCAACGAACTGATGGCAGGGATAGAAATCACCCCATGGAGTAACTGCCAAGTACTCGCATCCTGAGCCGCATCCCGAAAGACGCTTGGCAACGCATGGTCCGCCCTCGAGATCAATCATAAAGTGGAAGAAATTGAAAGGTCTGCCTTCCTTTCTTCTCTTAAGCATCTCTACCGCAAGTCTGTCATACTCGTCCTTGAGCTGAGGAATATCCTCCTCACGGATTGCATAATCATCTGTGGGCTGTGCTACTACGGGTTCAACCGAAATCTGCTCAAATCCAAGGTCTGCAAGATGAAGAACGTCCTCAGCGAAATCCAGATTGTAGTGGGTAAATGTACCGCGCACATAATAATTCATCTGATTTCTGCTCTCGGCCACATGCTTAAACTTGGGCACGATGATATCATAGCTGCCCTGTCCGCCTCTCAAAGGTCTCATACGGTCATTTACTTCCTTACGTCCGTCGATGGAAAGAACCACATTTCCCATCTCCTTGTTGGCAAACTCCAGGATTTCATCATTCATGAGAATACCGTTGGTGGTAAGTGTAAAGCGGAACTTCTTGTTGTGCTCTTTCTCGATAGAGCGACCATACTCAACCAGCTGCTTAACCACATCAAAATTCATTGTGGGCTCACCGCCGAAGAAGTCTACCTCAAGATTTATTCTGTTGCCGGAATTGGCTACCAGGAAATCAAGCGCCTTCTTACCTACTTCAAAGGACATAAGAGCACGACGTCCGTGGTACTCGCCTTCCTCAGCAAAGCAATACTTGCAGCCAAGGTTGCAATCATGTGCGATATGAAGGCAAAGCGCCTTTACAACAGTCTGTCTGTCCTTGAATGCATCAATATAGTTCTCGTAAATATCCTTGGTGAAAAGCTGACCCGCATCAGCAAGTTCAAGTACTTCCTCAACCGCTTCCTTAATGTCTGCCTCAGGATATTCGAGTCCACCGACATGAATAACAGCAGCCACAAGTGTGTCTACTTCCTTAATCCCCTCAGTATAAAGAGGCTCAACCAGCTGAATCATGTCATATACAATATCATCAACCACATGAACAGACCCGCTGTTCACATCGAGAACGATATTATATCCGTTATTTTTGTAGCAATGAATCATAATACTCCTCGTTATTTCCTTTTATATCTCTTAAAAATTTAAAAACTCATTAACAAGAAGAAAGCAGCGAGTAAATCGCTGCTTCCCATCATTCTCATACCCAGTGTTGTAAGTTAATTACTTACGAACCTGCTCACAAGCCTGATTGCCAACGGTGCAAGAAGTCTTGCATGCTGACTGGCAAGAAGTCTGGCACTCACCGCAGCCACCCTTCTTCATAGACTCTTTGAGATCTCTGGTAGTTAAGGTCTTAATATGCTTCATGGAAAAAGCCTCCTTAAATTAATACATATTTAATGAGAATATATGTCTACAGAATTTCCATAGACGCACATATATTACCATATAATCAATATATTTAGCAAGAAATATTTATTTGTGAGCGTAAAACATATATACTGCCCATCAAACCGCTATATCAGGCTCTTGCCTGCTATATTTCCTTCAACACCCACATATGTAATCACTGTAGCCGCTATATCTGCGAAGCTGTCTCTGGTTCCGTAGTCTGTTGCTTCTATATTCTTGCCGTACATAATCACGGGTGTATATTCTCTGGTGTGGTCTGTGGTCTTGGTATACGAAGGATCGCATCCGTGATCTGCCGTAATAAGAAGAACATCGTCCTCTCTCATCTTTCCGAGTATCTCCGGAAGCTTTTCATCAAAATATGTAAGTGCCGCAGCATATCCGTCGACATCTCTTCTGTGGCCGTAGAGCATATCGTAATCCACCAGATTTATAAAGCACAGGCCTTCGAAATCCTTGTCCAGATATTCCAATGTTCTCTCGATGCCCTCTGCGTTTCCCGATGTATACACATACTCAGTGATACCTTTTCCCGCAAATATATCATTTATTTTTCCGACAGCAATTACATCCTTACCTGCTGCCTTCAATACATCTAACATCGTATCCCCGGGCGGAATCAGTGAAAAATCATGTCTTCTCGAAGTTCTGGTATAATTACCGCTCTCACCGACGAAAGGACGCGCAATTACTCTGCCCACGCCATGTTTTCCGACCAGTATCTTTCTGGCAATCCTGCAATACTCATAAAGCTGCTCCGGAGGAACGATTTCCTCATGAGCGGCAATCTGAAATACGCTGTCAGCAGAAGTGTATACTATCAAATCTCCTGATTTAATATGTTCATCACCGTAGTCATTTATTACTGCTGTTCCCGAATAAGGCTTATTACACAACACACCTCTTCCCGTCTGCGCCGAAAACTCCTTCAGCACCTCATCAGGGAATCCTTCGGGATATGTCGGTAACGGTTCAGGCGAAATCAGTCCCGCAATCTCCCAATGACCTATTGTAGTATCCTTACCGGCTGAGGTCTCCGTCATTCTGGCAATTGCCGCACTGTGAGAGGTGCCTCTGTCGATACGTTCATCAACCTTTACTCCTTCAATTTGAAAAAGTCCCAAATCTCTAAGGTTAGGTACGTTAAGCTTGTCGCTTTTTGAAACCGCACCGATTGTGTTTACATCATAATCTCCGAATTTAGCAGCATCGGGCATCTCACCGATACCAAAGCTGTCGAGTACTATCAAAAAGAATCTCTTCATGACAAACACCTCCTATTGATTAATTATATCATAAAGAATTAAAAAGTTGTCATTTCCTTATTACTATGCTAATATCTATCGGTGTGTTGAGACCATGGCATTAAGTTGCCATCACGGAATGGAGTGCAAAGCTCCGCGAGTCGGTCACTGTGAAGCAGCGGGTATTGGTGGATGTCCTGCTGATTAGTCAGATACGTGAGTCTCACAATTGTTTTTGCCGGAACCGAAAACAATCCCGTAGTAAGACTACGGCTATTTTCGGACCCCGCAAGGGTCCTTTTTTATTCCTGCAGACCTATTTTCGGGAATAAAAATCGCTCCCATGAATTATCAAAGGAGAAAAAATATGAAAAACAAAATGATCAAGGCTGCTTCTATTCTTGCAGCAGGTGTACTTGCATTTAGCCTTACCGCATGCGGAAACACCACCGAAACCAACAATGAAACAAATGAAACCACCATCGAAACTGTTGACACCACCGAGAATACCGATGATGAAGACAGCACCGAAGCTATCGATACCGAGGACAGCACTGAGGCTACCGATACCGAGAACAACACCGAAGATACCGATGCTGTCGACAACGCAGATGATACCACCAATGATGAAGCTGCTATTTGCACCTTCACTCTCGAGGTAACCGATGCAGAAGGCACCACCACCAGCTACGAAGTATCTTCAAGCGATGAGTTCCTCTTCGATGCACTCGATGATGTTGAGGGAGATTTCTCTTACGACGGATATGAGTCAGATTGGGGCTTCTACATCACTACCGTTAACGGAATCGTTGCAGACTATGATACCGACGGAGCTTACTGGTCACTCTATGTAAACGGTGAGTACGGTCAGAACGGTGTATCTACCCAGCCTATCGAAAATGACGCTGTGTACAGCTTTGTATATGAAGTTTACGCTCCTGCCAACTAATTAAGAATCATTTACCATATATCAAAATTTTATGACTGCACGGACTTCCACCACCTGCAGTCATACTTGTGAAGCTAATTATTCACAGTGAGGAATATATGTATTCAAAAGAGACCTTTACAGCCAAATCCGTGCAAAAACGCTTTGCTGCTGCAGTTTTAATTGCGGCCTTGACGATTTTGTGCTTTTTTGCGGTAACGGTCTCTTTTTCTATGCTTTCCGGCTCCTCTGTTGCAGTTGCTATGGAGCAGGCACCATTGTCTGCTGACGATGCTGCTGCCTATTCATCCGATATTCTTTCATGGAAATTATCTGAAACAAACTCAAATAATATTCAGGATTTGTTGGATGGATTTTTTTGCGACAATGCCCTGAGCGGCAATGTACAAACATACGTAACCGCGCTGATAGACAATCCGACTTTTGACTGTGATTATTCGTCTTACAGTCGCGCTCTTGCTGCGGCCGTAAACGAAGCGGTAGCCTCTGAAAAAGGAATCTTTCCCACCACTCTTCAAAAGGCAGTTATTACTATTTGTAAGTGTGAATCGGCCATGGGCAATGATTCTTTTTCTCTCGAAAGTGTACTGACTCCCGAATCAATCGATGAAGTGCTTAACAACACCATCGGCACCAAGGGGATAATGACCTATATCTATGGTCTTAATATGCTCGAGACATTTAAGTCCGGCTCAATAAATATAACCTGCAACTATTCACGCGAGGATATCATTCTTACACTTATTTCAATGCAGGCTCCGGACGGCGGATATTCTCTTTCCGGAGATAAGGGAGATGTAGACGTTACCGCCATGGCACTCCGTGCGCTCGCAGGCGTATACACCGCTCCCGAAGATTACTCACTCTCTTCCGATGATGTAGAAAAAATACATTCATCCATCGATGCATCTATATCGTTCCTGTCCTCTACCCAGCTTGATACCGGTGATTTTTCAAGCTATGGAAATGCCTGCTCCGAAAGCACCGCTCAGGTTATTCTTGCAATTTCCGATTTAGGACTAGACTATTCCGAATTTATTAAAAACGACCATTCACTTCTCGACGGCCTTCTTCTTTACAGACTGCCCGACGGAAGTTTTTCACATACAGCTTCCCCCCTTGCTTCAAACGATATGGCAAGTGCCCAGTCTTTTGAAGCTCTCAGCACCATATGTCGCACGTTAGGTGTCACCTTTGGCACTTCCACGGATTCACTATCCGGCACCACAACTAATTCCACATCTGATTATCCTTCAGACAGTGCTTTACCCGAGCTTAACGCACCTGCCAAGACATTCAACATCAAGACAGTTCTGTATATCATCGTCGCTGCGCTGTTTGCGGTTTCGGTAATTATTTTTACCGTCTCATTCCTTCGTAATAAAAATCGCAAGCGCTACCTGATGCAGCTTGTTTCCGCAGTGCTTGCGGCTGCTGTTGCGACATTTACAATATATTCAATCAATATTGCTTCCCGTGAAAACTATCTTTCAGCACCGAGTACTGTTATCTGTGATGCACCCGGTGAGGGCATAATATGCATCTCCTATTCCATCAACTGCTCGACGATAGAATCCGATGCTCAGGCAGCTGATATTTATCATTCGGATGCACTGTATGTCACCGAAGGAGCCACCGCATTTGATGTATTGGCAGAGATTTGCCGTCTCAACGACATACAGATTGATTACGAAAGCAATTCCGTATACGGCACGGCTTATATAAAAGGAATTAATTCACTCTATGAATTTGACCACGGTGATTTGTCAGGTTGGATGTATCGCGTCAACGGAGATTTCCCTTCTGTAGGATGCGGATATTATACCCTCAAGGAAGGTGACAACATTGAGTGGCTCTACACCACGGATATAGGGAGGGATTTGGAATAATGACCGAACGTCTTCACCCGGTATCCATGATGATATTCTTTTTGTTTACCATTATCCTACCGGCATTTACCGGCAATCCTTGTTTTTATCTGTTATCGTTTCTCATGGGACTGATAATGCTTTTTAACACTCTCCCGTCAAGAACCGTTGCAAGAAGTCTTACTTTATATATTGTATTACCTGTTTTGATAGCCTGTTTTAACTCACTTTTCTATCATGACGGCAGCACAATTTTATTTTATCTGAACGGTATGCGCATCACCTTCGAAGCATTTGCCTACGGAATGAGTTCAGGCCTGATGGTCAACAGCGTATTAATCTGGTGCAGACTTCTTTCCCACTATTTTACCGGTGATAAAATAATGTATCTTTTCGGAACGTTTTCTCCCAAGACAGCGCTTATCATTTCCATGGTGCTTCGTTTCGTACCGATGTACAGAGAACACATCGACGCCTACCGTAACACTCAGAAGCTCCTCGGGATATACGGTGAAGGTACTTTATTTGAACGCATACGCGGAGAATTCAAAATATTCGGCGGATTCCTATCATGGCTGCTCGAGCACTCCATGACAACATCGGATTCGATGACCGCACGTGGATACGGCGCTGCGAGACGAAGAGCCTTCAAGCTTTTTTCATTCAAATCGTTCGACACTGTAATATGCATCATCGTATTGCTCTCGGCCGGCTTCAATATTTATTGCATCATCACCGGAGTCTTCCGCACCGAATTTTATCCAATGATTATTTTCCCTCCGCTGTCCCTTAACGGATTTATCGCAGGAATTATGTTTATAACAGTCTCTGCATTGCCTACCGCAGCAGATATCATTTACAGAATCAAATGTAGGAAAACCTATGAATAATATACTTGAAGTAAAAAATCTAAGCTTTCATTATGACGAATACGACATCCATACCGGCAGTGTCACAGAAGGAAAAAAGTGCCTTAACAACATAAGTTTCTCCATCCCCGCAGGCTCATTTGTCACTCTGTGCGGTTCTACCGGATCGGGCAAATCTACATTATTAAAGCTACTCAAAAGAGATGTCATCACCGCAGGTAAAACCATCGGAGATATCTATCTGAACGGCACAAATATAAAAGAGCTCGATGCTGCTGCCATTTCATCTGCAGTCGGATTGCTTTTTCAAAATCCCGAGGACCAGATTGTCACCGATAAAGTATGGCATGAAATCGCATTCGGTCTTGAGAACTTAGGATTATCACAAGCCGAAATGGAATCCCGCCTTGCAGAAAGCTTAGCATTTTTCCGCTTGGAAGGTATAAGCCGCAATGATACCGCAGCCCTCTCCGGCGGTCAAAAACAGCTCGTCAGCCTTGCAAGTGTACTCGCCATGTATCCCGGACTTCTTTTGCTGGACGAACCCACATCTCAACTGGATCCCGAAGCCTGTGAGCACTATATATCTACGATTAAAAAGTTGCAGTCCTCTCTCGGACTCACCGTAATAATAGCCGAGCATAATCTCGATAAGCTGCTTCCGGTTTCCGACATGCTGATGGTAATGGAAAACGGCGAACTTCTTTGCTGTGACACCGTGGATAATGCACTTACAATACTAAGCAAGACAGACTCAGGTGCAAAATCAGACCTGCCTCTGCCCACCCGCTACGGCATAAGTATCAATGCTTCTTCATTACCGCTTGATATCAACCAAGGCAGAAAACTGCTGATGAGCAACAAGGATATGCATATATTCGGTACGGCTTCCTCACTAAAAGTTGCCGTTTCATCCCCCGAGGCTGCTTCATCTCCCAAGAACGGTTTATCCCCTGAGGCTACTGCCTCATCCACTGCTACTGCATCATCAAAGCCTCTTGTGAAGCTTAACAACGTATGCTTCAAATACTCGCATTCAGGCAATGATGTTTTGAATGATTTCTCAGCCTCCTTTGATGCAGGATGCTGCTATGCGATTTTAGGCTGCAATGCATCGGGTAAATCTACATTATTAAAGCTGTTATCCGGAAGTATCAAGCCTCAGCTCGGCCGTATCACTCCCAAGCCGGGCAGCATCAAAATCGCTTATATGCCTCAGGATACCGACAACATGTTTATCGCTGAGACCATTGAAAAAGAATTACTCGCAGTCGGCTTAAAACCTGACTGCTATCCCGAATATATCAGTCACATTGACCGTTCTGCCGCTCCCATGGATTTAAGCGGCGGAGAAAAACAGCTGCTGGGCCTGGCTAAAGTATCGGCACTCAAGCCCGAACTGTTGTTACTTGATGAACCCACCAAGGGCACAGACAATATCAGTCGCTGTAAAATGCTCAACGCTCTGAATGACCTTAAGCAATCAGGCACCGCCATCATTATGGCTTGTCATGATATGACCTTTGCCGCAGAATGCGCAGATAAATGCGCCATTCTCTCAATGGGACGTCTGACCGGACTCACTGATTGCAAAACATTTTTTACCACCAATCGTCTCTATACCACTCCTACCCGTACCATGACCGTAGGAATCATAGACGATTGCTATCTTGAGAGGGATATCCTCAGAAAGTAAACCCGAATGATCAGGCTATATTACATCATTTCAATCTTAATAGCCGTCGGTGCCATGGTACTCGTCCTCGCACGTCTTGATAAGCGTAAGACCAATGTAAGACGTATCGTACTCATCGCAGTAATGACCGCGCTCTCCATCGTGAGCAGGTTTATTTTTGCTGCCGTTCCCGCATTCAAACCCATGGCTGCCATCATTATCCTGACAGGAATGTATCTTGGTTGCGAGGCCGGATTTATGTGCGGTGCTCTCACCGCCTTCTTGTCCAACTTTTACTTCGGGCAGGGCCCCTGGACCCCCTTTCAAATGGTTGCATTCGGACTCGTCGGTGTCACCGCCGGACTTCTCGCCTCATCTCTCAAAAAAAGGCGCATAGTGCTCGTTATATACGGTATCGTGGCAGGTATTTTCTACTCATTTTTTATGGATATATGGACCATGCTGTGGGCCTACAGCGGACTGAATCTTGCCGGATACATTGCTGCGATTGCCACCGCTGTTCCTTATACAGTACTGTATGCAGCCTCCAATGTAGTGTTTTTACTACTGCTCGAAAGACCGTTCGGACGACGCCTCGGACGAATCATACACAAGTACCGTATATAATTCCGTCATAAACTGTTAATTTTTCTTATCGGGGCATCTGTGTTATAATAATGGCGCCCGATTGGGTGTTATTCGTTTTGTCCCGAATTAATAAATCAATTATTATTGAGGATATACTATGAATATTATCATCGTTGGTTGTGGCAAGGTCGGCTACTCGCTGCTTCAGCAGCTCAGCGGCAAAGACCACAACATTAGTGTTATAGACTTAAATCCCGAAAAGGTTCATACCTTTGTAGATGAATTTGATGCTCAGGGCTTTATCGGTAACGGTATCAGTCACGATACCCTTAATGAGGCCGGCATCGCCCATACAGATTTGATGATTGCCGTAACCGGTTCCGATGAGCAGAATCTCCTGTGCTGCTGTATTGCCAAGCAGGCAGGTAACTGCAAAACTATCGCCCGTGTACGTAATCCTATATTCAATTCGGAAATAGCCTTCCTCCGCGACAAGCTGGGCATTGATTTGATTATCAACCCTGAACTCATCTGCGCGGACGAGATATCCCGTATATTTGAGTTCCCTCAGGCAGTTAAAATCGATACCTTTTCAAAGGGCAAGCTGGAGTTCATTCACTTCAAGATTACTGCCGATTGCCGTCTTAACGGCCTCGAGCTTATGAAATTAAAGAGTGTCATCGGATTCCCTGTATTGATTCCACTTGTTTCCAGAGGCGATGAGGTCATCATTCCCCGTGGTAACTTTGTATTCAAGGAAGGCGATATAGCCACCGTTGCTTCCAAGCATTCCATGGCTACTTACTTTTTCAAAAAAGCCAACCTCTCTATGGGCAAGACCAAAAACGTAATGATTGTCGGCGGCGGCACAGTTACTTATTACCTCGCTCAGAGACTTATGGATTCAAAAATCAACACCAAAATCATTGAAATCGATGATAACGTATGTGTAGATTTGGCAGAGAAATTCCCCGATGCCACCATCATCCACGGTGACGGCACCGATGAAAAACTTCTGCTCCAGGAAGGTATCGACAATGCCGACGGCTTTGCCGCTCTCACCGGTCTGGATGAGGAAAATATCCTGCTCTCTCTCTTGGCAAAGCGAATCAGTAATGCCAAGGCGGTCAGCAAGATTAACCGTATCAATTTCAACTCGGTTCTCGGAGACCTGCAGGTGGATACTCCCACCTTCCCCCGTCTTCTGTCAGCCGACGTTATACTTAAATATGTCAGATCAATGGATGCTTCAATCGGAAGCAATGTGGAAAACCTCTATCGACTAGAGGACGGCAAAGCTGAGGCTCTTGAATTCTATATCAAGAACGAATCAGCAGTGACCGACACTCCTATTTTAGAGATGAACCTCAAGCCCGATATCAATATATGCTCTATTCTTCGCGGCGATCAGCTCATCTTCCCTACCGGCCAGGATGTCATCAAGGTCGGCGACTATGTAGTAGTAGTCATGAAGCATCAGGGAATGAGCGATATCACCGACATCCTTGCATAATTCAATCTGTAAATTCGTCCGTCGAATTTATATAGGAGATTTATAGCATGAACTTATATATAGTAATGGTCGTAATAAGCTGGCTGGCCTGGCTTGAATCCGGCTTTATGCTGATACCTGCGGCGGTAGGTCTGTTTTATAAAGAATGGACAGACTCTATTGCATTTGTAATCGTTGCCGCCGGAAGCCTTCTGTTCGGTCTGCTGCTAAAAATAATAGCCTCTATCATCGCCTCCAAGAGAAAGGTAAAACGTGAGCTGTATTCCCGCGAGGGTGCTGCCGCAGTTGCCATCGGTTGGATTGTACTCAGTCTCATCGGCGCAATCCCCTTTACTCTGAGCGGTGCGATTCCGCATTATATCGATGCATTGTTTGAAACTGTTTCCGGATTTACCACTACAGGAGGCAGCATCCTCAGCGATGTCGAAGCCCTGAGCCATACCTGCCTGTTCTGGAGAAGCTTCACCCACTGGATCGGAGGCATGGGTGTATTTGTTTTCATCATGGCAATCTTCCCTCTCATGGGCGGATATTCCATGAACCTGATGCGTGCGGAAAGTACAGGACCTTCTGTCAACAAACTTGTTCCCAAGGCACAAAATACCGCCAAGTACCTCTACGGTATGTACATAGGTCTCACCGTTATCGGATTTGCGGTATATATGATTTTGGGCATGAGTGCATTTGATGCCGCAACAACCATTTTCGGTACAGTCGGTACCGGAGGATTCGGAATCCTCAATACCAGCATTACTACCTACTCACCTGCTTTACAGTGGGCAATTACAATATTTATGATACTCAGTGGTATCAACTATACCCTTTACTTTTGTCTCCTTCGCAGACAATTCAAGGATGCATTTTCCATTGAAGAGGTCAAATGGTATCTTGCCATCATATTGATAAGTACAATAATGATTGCCATCAATATCAGAGGCATGTATGCATCTACCGGTGATTCAATCAGACACGCAGCGTTCCAGGTCGGTTCAATCATCACTACCACCGGATTTTCAACCACTGACTTTGATTTGTGGCCTTCACTGTCCAAGACAATACTTGTACTGTTAATGTTCTGCGGTGCCTGCTCCGGAAGTACCGGCGGCGGTATGAAAATATCGAGACTGATTATCATGTTGAGAACCATCCGCAAGGAACTCTCTTCAATGATTCATCCCAATGAAATCAAGAAGATTCAGATGGATAAAAAGCCTATCTCGCATGAGACGGTAAGAGCGACCAATGTATATCTGGCATCCTATTTCTTTATCCTTTTGATATCCACTTTACTGGTTTCGATAGACAATTTTGATTTCACCACCAACTTCACCGGTGTAGTAGCAATGCTCAATAACATCGGTCCCGGTCTCGGAGGTGTAGGTCCCACCTGCAACTTCGCAGATTTCAGTATTTTTTCAAAAATAGTCTTTATGTTTGATATGCTTGCCGGCAGACTCGAGCTGTTCCCTATGCTTATCATATTTAAGCTAAGTTGCTGGAAAAAATATTAAAAAAAAAGAATCTCGCCTGCGAGATTCTTTTTTTATTATATATAACTTCGAGAATTGCTGTAAAAGCATCTGACAATCTCATCCGTAGAATCAAAGAATACATCTATCAATTCCGGATCAAAATGACTGCCCTTCGATTCGGCCATTATTCTGAATGTCTCCTCGATGCTGTAGGCATCCTTATAAACTCTCTTGCTGGTCAATGCATCGAACACATCTACAATTGCCATCAATCTCGCACATATGGGAATATCCTCACCCTTGAGACCAAACGGATATCCTGCACCGTTCCATTTCTCATGATGATATGTAGATACATTTCTCGCAATTTCCAGATAATCTGAATCCTCAATACCTGTCAATGTACCGTCGATAATCTTCGCCCCCGCCACACAATGATTCTGCATTGTCGTAAACTCTTCTTGAGTAAGCTTTCCGGGTTTATTCAATATCATATCGGATACGGTAATCTTGCCGATATCATGAAGCGGAGCCGCCTTAATAATCAACTCACAGGTCTTCGGATCAAGCTTATTTTTGTAATGCTCTCTCTTAGCCGCATTCCTAACCAATATCGATATATATTCCTGCGTACGCTTTACATGCATACCTGTTGAATCATCCCTTGATTCAACCAGGTCTGCGAAGCTGGCAATAATACTCTCCTGAATGTCCCTAAGCTTGTCATTGGTTCTGCGCAGTGCTACCTGCTGTACATGCAGGCTCACTATACTGTTAAGCGTGATTGCGAATCTGACTGCATGCTCACATTCCTTGAGCATCGACGGCAGATTCTCATCAACCAAAAGTGTAGCCGTATATCCACAGCAATCGGCTTGATTGTGTATGGCCATGAAGACAATCGGCTTGTCATATCTCCATATCATGTCCCAGTCATACAAAAGCTCCGATACGGGCACGATAAACTTACCGTAATCCTCCTCGTTGAAAAAGCGATACACTTTCATCTCTCTCGAGAACGGATTAATATTGAACCAGTGATATCCGATTTGGTTGGTATCCATCTCGGCATTTACACATATAAATGTATCCTGGAATGTAAACTCCTCAAGGAGCTTTTGCATTTCATCCCTTCCCGATGCCATGTTCATCTGCGTCAGAAAACGATTCATCTGTCTGTCAAAATCATAATTATCATAGGTCAGCGAACACATCTGAGTAATCATTCGACGCTCAAGACCGCTGTTGCCGCATCCGCATCCGCACGATTCAGACTTCTTGAACCACAACGGAAAATCAAGCATCTCTGTCTCGTTTTTGGCATCGATACTTTCAATCAGCTTGTTGCCTATCACCTCTGCCATACGGTCCAAATCTCTGGCACATGTACTGAGTCTGGGAGCCGCATACTTTTCTCTCGCTATGCCGTCGAAGCCAGTTACAACCACATCCTCCGGCACTCTGATTCCGTGTCTCATCAGGATATCACAGGCAGTGAGTGCCATCGTATCGTTGGCACATACAATCGCCTCAGGAAGACCGTCCGGATTCTTAATAAATTCTTCCACCACACTAATGGTGGGGAAATCATAGAAACAACCGTATCCGAGCTGTGTAGTTTCATTAAAATCCACACCATATCTGTTCAGAACATCCCTAAACACCATATATCTGCGTTCGGAAACGATATTGCCCTCAATACCGGCAATAAAATTAATCTTGGTAAAATGATGGTCTCTGACAAGGTGCGTTACAAGTTCATTAAATGCGCCCTGCTCTTCATATACCAGATTGACTGCACCGTCAAATTGAGTATCGCAATCCAAAATAACAACCGTCTTGTTGTAAGCACCTGCTCGGTCAACGATCTCCTGAATAACAGAATTCTGTTTGATGTTGCGTCCAAAGACTACAAATGCATCTATTTTGTCATACGGAATAAGCCCGAACACACATCTTTCTCCGTGATCGAACTCAGTATCCTGCTGCATATCGGTTGTAGAATTGAAGATTAAAGTCTTCCAGTTCTTTTTCTTCAAATAATGATGCAGTGGAAATACAATTTCCTGAACATCCTCATTCTGCATTTCAGCCGTACATAAAGCGACTGTCCTGTAGCCATGAATCATTCATTTCACCTCGCTACTCTTTCCACGTAAGTACATTGTGGTATAGCTTATAATATCCGTTGCCAAGTCTCTGTGCCTGAATTCGGAGCAGCATTCTGTTCATTCCCAGTTTTGCAAGAACATCATCGGAATATCCTGCTTTGTATTCATCCGTTGCATATGCCTGCTCTACTTCTCCATACAGACTTTCGGGCACAATTACATAAAAACTCTGTTCTCCCGCTCCTACAGCGGCAAATTCCGTTTTGCACTTATCGTAATACTCATCCATTGACCAGCATACGTCCGTCTCCTTGAGACCTATTTCAGCCAATTCCTGCAATATTAATGCATGTGCGGCATCCGTATTATGAGGATCGTGATCATTGAGATAATCCTCATAACGTAAGGGCTTAAAGTGTACCTCTTCGCCGTCCACGGTAGTTCCCTCGGGAATTGTAACCTCAGCCACCGCTCCACTCTCAAGCCCTCTAAAGGTGAAAGCATTGCATGGCGGAAGGTTTACTGACATTCCGGTTCTGACATGCGATGAAGCAAAATCCGTATCGGTACAATTGAAATAATTGTAGGTAGGCGGAACAGTATCATCCCAGGTCACATCCTCGTTGTAGTAACCGTCAGATAGCATAACAATATTCCAAGCATGGTTCTGACCGGAATATCCCACGCAATAATAGCAAGGAATACCGAGTTTCTGAAGTATATACTGATTGGCACGCGCATAACCCGCGCATACTGTTTTACCGTTTACCAAAGCGCTGTATGCACTCTGACTCATAGATACAGTATCGTCATACAAAACAGTACCTATCAAAGCATCGTGTACATACTTTTCTCTGTCATAATCGCTATCGAGTTCCTGCGCACCCGCCACAATTGAATTTGCTGCGGAATTGAACTTATCTCTCGCAGAAGCCAGATCGTTTACAATCGTATAGTACGACAATGTCATCTCAGCGACATTACCGCTTTTGTCGTATTTAATTGAATATGCAGTTTCAAGGAAGAACAATTCTGGATGATCGTTTACAACAGCCTCGAAGGCTCTTTTTATTCCTGTCGTAGAAATACCCGTGACAGGTACAAATGAACGTCTGATGGCATTGGCATTCGCATATATCTGCTTATATAAAGCAGCCTCGCTGTCATCCAGCATCGCATAATACGGATAAATCACCGTATCAAAATCCAAGGCCTCGCCGGTGTCACCCGTACCGAGGTCGTTCTTCAATTCATTGGCATCATCATCCGAAATCTGCTGTTCGGTACTCTCGATGGGCAGATATCCTGTGAGCATTCCCACTCCGTCCGGAAGGGTCGAAATGGTATAATCGGGCCAATCTGCAATATTGCCGGGTTCATTGATTTCAATATCACTGTCATTCTTACCGATACCAAAGGGCAGATTAAAAGGAAGCTTTAGATTAAAATACTCCTTAAACCCTTCGGGGGTAAAAATCTGAGTGATTCCCGGACGCTCCTCATCTCCGTACAAAAATACGGAAACCTTCTGTGAAAGCGGAGGATTTAACGCGCAGACAAGCACAAACAGGCACAGCGATAATATCAAGCCCGCTATTACATAAAAAATAATCTTAAGTGCTTTCATAATTCTTTATATGGTAAAAAAATACTGCACCGGAATCTCCGATGCAGTTCATTGTAAATTCTCTATTATGCATTATCTGCTGCAGACATAGCATTAACAGCTTCGGTAATTTCGAGCATAGCTTTAGAGATTTCAAGAAGAGTCTTGGAGATTTCCTCGTTAAGTCCCTTAGACTGCTGTGAAAGTGCTCCTACTTCCTTCGCAACTACAGCAAATCCTCTACCCGCATCACCGGCTCTGGCAGCTTCAATACTCGCATTGAGTGCAAGGATGTTCTGACGTCCCTGAATGCTGTTCAGGTTCTTGGTCTTATCCTGAATAATTCCTACAAGTGCCTCGCACTTTTTAATGCTGTCTGATACCTTAGTCCAATTGTTCTGAGCCTGAAGCTCTGAATCCTGATTATTTACATCAATAGCCATATTATATACCCCTTTAATATATTTATTGAAGAACTCTCTTACGCTTAACAGCATAATTGTTTTTGTATGAAAATATTCTACCATAAATCTTTTCATATGTAAAACAAACAGTTTATTTTTAATAAATCATTAATTATTGTATATTTTGCTTAAAAAAATTCATTTAAAACATACTCTTCTTTAGGTTGAAACCTAAAACCATAAATGATAAAATGTATAAGGTTAAAAACGAACCCACAATATCTTGGGTTTTTTCACTCTAGTTTTTATCATTTTAGATTTTTCTTATAAGGAGGCTGCTATGAACGTTACAGAGGGTATTACCGGACGCAGAAGTATTCGTCAGTTTACCGATGCTACAGTATCTCACGAATTAATCGAACAGCTGGTGGCAACAGCATCAATGTCGCCCAGTTGGAAAAACACTCAGGTTACCAGATATATTGCTCTCGAAGGCGAAGCTAAAGCAGCTCTTGCTAAATGTACCACCTGCTGGGCTAAGAACGGCGACATCATCAACGGTGCTCCTGTTGTTATTGCTATTTGTGCAGTAACCATGAGAAGCGGTTTTGAGAAAGATGGTTCTTATTCAACAAGCAAAGGAGCTTCATGGCAGATGTTCGATACCGGCATCGCTACCCAGAGCTTCTGCTTAGCAGCTCACGAGGCAGGTCTTGGTACCGTTATACTTGGTCTTTATGATGACAATGCAGCCGAGGTAATCGGTGTTCCCGAAGGACAGGAGCTTATAGCACTCGTTCCCGTAGGATATCCCGCTGAGACTCCCGTTGCTCCCCGTCGTAAAGAAGTATCAGAAATTTTATCTTATCGTTAACTCACAGCCGGGATTCCACTCCCGGCTGTTTTATGGAAACTTTTGATAATCATAAGCTTTCCGTTTAGAAAAAATATGAAACGAGGCACAGCTATGCGACATTTAATGAGTCCTCTGGACTTTACCACAGAAGAGCTCGACAAGCTCTTCGATCTTGCCAATGACATTGAAGCAAATCTTGATAAGTACGCTCACGCATGTGAGGGAAAAATCCTTGCCACCTGCTTCTATGAGCCCAGCACAAGAACAAGACTTTCCTTCGAATCTGCAATGACCAGACTCGGCGGTAAGGTAATCGGTTTCTCAGATGCCAACTCATCTTCTGCAGCCAAGGGCGAGAGCGTTTCAGATACCATCCGCGTTATATCCGCATATGCAGATATCTGCGCAATGCGCCATCCCAAGGAAGGTGCTCCCATGGTAGCTGCTTCAAGATCACTGATTCCTGTTATCAACGCAGGTGACGGCGGTCACCAGCATCCCACACAGACACTTACCGATCTTCTGACCATCAGAAGCCTTCACGGCAAGCTTGACGGTTTTACCATCGGTCTTTGCGGTGATCTTAAATTCGGACGTACCGTACACTCTCTGATAAACGCTTTGGTTCGCTATGAGAACATCAAATTTGTATTTATCTCTCCTCCCGAGCTTCGCGTTCCCGATTACGTAACCGATATGCTCGACAAAATGCAGATCTATTACGAAGAAGTAATCAAGCTCGAGGATGTAATGGGCGACCTTGATATGCTCTATATGACACGCGTACAGAAGGAGCGTTTCTTCAACGAGGAAGATTACATTCGTTTGAAGGACTTCTACATCCTCACTCCCGAGAAGATGGCTCTGGCAAAGGAAAATATGCTCGTGCTTCATCCCCTTCCCCGCGTTAACGAGATTTCAGTAGAGGTTGATGACGATCCCCGTGCTGCATATTTCAAGCAGGCACAGTACGGCGTATACGTTCGTATGGCTCTCATCCTTACTCTTTTAGGACTTGACGAGCAGACACAATAAACAGAGATTTTACCTAAGGAGATAAACAATGCTTAACGTAGGACAGATTGAAGAAGGCTTTGTACTTGACCACATCAAAGCCGGAAAAAGTATGGATATATACGAGCATCTCGGACTCGATAAAATGGATTGCACAGTTGCAATTATCAAAAATGCCCGTTCTAAGGTAATGGGTAAGAAAGACATTCTCAAGGTTGAATGTGATATCAACACCCTCGACCTCAATGTACTTGCTTTCATCGATCACAACATTACCATCAACGTAATCAAGAACGGTGTCATTGTAGAGAAAAAGATTCTTTCTCTCCCCAAGTCGGTTAAGAATGTAATCCGTTGTCACAATCCCCGTTGCATCACTTCCATCGAGCAGGGACTACCTCATATCTTCTTCCTCGCAGACGAAGAGACCGAGACCTATCGCTGCAAATACTGTGAAGAAAAATACAACGAGCGCGCATAAACATACTGCGA
>JAKSRV010000109.1 GCA_024403435.1 Lachnospiraceae bacterium | reverse complement strand
AGGAGGACAGGAGATGGCTAAGTATCTGGTTATAGTTGAGTCACCTGCCAAGGTTAAGACAATTAAGAAGTTTCTTGGAGCCAATTACGAGGTCGCTGCAAGCCAGGGACATGTAAGAGATTTGCCCAAGAGCTCTTTGGGAATAGATGTAGACAACGATTATGAACCCAAATACATTACCATTCGCGGTAAAGGTGATTTGGTAGCCAGTCTTCGCAAGGAAGTAAAGAAGGCTGAAAAAATCTATCTCGCAACCGACCCTGACCGAGAGGGTGAAGCTATCTCATGGCATCTGTATCATACACTCAAGCTGAGCGAGAAGCCTACATATCGTATTACTTTCAATGAGATTACCAAGAATGCGGTTAAGGAATCGCTTAAGAATCCCAGAGAGATTGATATGGATCTGGTAGATTCACAGCAGACCAGACGTATTCTCGACCGTATGGTGGGATATCGTATTTCACCGGTTCTCTGGGCCAAGGTTAAGAGAGGTCTTTCTGCAGGTCGAGTACAGTCGGTAGCACTCAGGATAATATGTGACCGTGAGAAGGAAATCGATGATTTCATTCCCGAGGAATATTGGTCATTGGATGCGATTATCAATGTTGAAGGTGAGAAGAAGCCTATTATCGCAAAGTATTACGGCAATACAAACGGCAAGTGCGAGCTGAAAAACGGCAAGCAGGTTGAGGAAATTGTAAAGTCTGTTGAGAAGGCTAAATTCTCTGTTAAGGATATTGTGGTGGGTGAGCGTACCCGCAAGGCTCCGCTTCCTTTTACCACATCGACTCTTCAGCAGGAGGCCAGTAAGGTTCTCAATTTCTCTACATCCAAGACTATGAGACTTGCTCAGGAGCTTTATGAAGGAGTTACTCTTAAGGGAGAGGGTACTGTAGGTTTGATTTCGTATCTCCGTACCGATTCAACAAGAGTATCTGATGAGGCTGAAAAGATGGCGGCTCAGTATATCGGCGCCAATTTCTCAGAAAAGTATCAGGGCAATAAACAGCCCGAAGCTTCCGGTAAAAAGAAGATTCAGGATGCGCATGAGGCTATCAGACCTACAGATATTAATCGTACACCCGCAATGCTCAAGGATCAGCTTTCACGCGATCTTTTGAGATTGTATACACTTATTTGGAAGCGTTTCCTTGCAAGCCGCATGGCTCCCGCGAAGTATGAAACCACAAATGTAAAGATTCAGGCCGGTGAGCACATTTTCACATTGTCTGCAAGCCGTGTTCTTTTCGACGGATTTATGAATGTATACACTTCTGATGATGACAAGGAAGAGGACGGCGTTCTCACCGGTTCCATCAGCAAGGACAGTGTGCTTAAGCTCGATAAGTTTGATCCCAAGCAGCACTTTACCCAGCCTCCCGCTCATTTTACAGAAGCGTCGTTGGTTAAGACTCTTGAGGAAAAGGGTATCGGACGTCCGAGTACCTATGCCCCCACCATCAGTACCATTATTTCCAGAAGATATGTTGCTAAGGAGGGTAAGAACCTGTTCGTAACCGAACTTGGACATGCAGTTAACGGTATTATGATCGATGCATTTTCGACCATTGTAGATATTAATTTTACCGCTAACCTTGAGACACTTCTCGACGGTGTTGAGAACGGTGAGGTTAAGTGGAAGACTATCGTAACCAATTTCTACCCGGATCTTGACGACGCTGTTAAGCTCGCAGAGCAGGATTTGGATAAGATTAAGATTGAGGATGAGGTTTCCGATGAGGTTTGCGACAGCTGCGGAAGACAGATGGTTGTAAAGTACGGTCCTCACGGAAAATTCCTTGCTTGCCCCGGTTTCCCCGAGTGCAGATTCACCAAGCCTTATCTTGAGAAAATCGGTGTGGCTTGCCCTACCTGCGGTAAAGATTTGCTCATGAGAATGTCCAAGAAGGGACGCCGTTATTATGGTTGCATCGGTTACCCTGATTGTGAATTTGTATCATGGGATAAGCCTTCGGGACACAGCTGCCCCAAGTGCGGAACCTATATGGTTGCGAAGGGTAGCAGAGAACTTTGCACAAATAAAGAGTGCGGATACTCTTCGAAAGCTGAAAAATAACAGCCAATAAATTAAAATAGCGTAAATTTTCAGTCAATTTGTTTGAAAAAACGCGAAATGAGTGATATAATTCATACAAGTCTAACAAATAGTGTGATTGTTTTGGTGTAATCTGATTCGGAGGGACTTGATGAGTAGTGTAGCACTTCTTGATAAGACCAGAAAAATTGGTAAGCTTCTTCACAACAACAATACCAGCAAGGTTGTGTTCAACGACATTTGCAGCGTTATGAAGGATATATTGTCTTCCAATGTGCTCGTAATCAGCCGAAAAGGTAAACTTTTGGGTGTTGGAATATCAGATGGAGTCGACCCGATAAATGAGCTTATCGGTGACAGTGTGGGTGTCTTTATCGACACTATGCTCAATGAGAGACTGCTTGGAATACTTTCCACCAAGGAAAATGTTAATCTCGCAACTCTTGGCTTTGAGAGAATAGATACTCAGCGCGTACAGGCAATTATCACTCCGATAGAGATTGCCGGTGAGAGACTCGGTACTCTGTTTATCTACAAGACGGACAGCCAGTACGATATTGATGATATTATTCTGTGTGAGTACGGTACCACGGTTGTGGGACTTGAGATGCTGCGTTCCGTTAATGAGGAGAATGCAGAGGAGACACGTAAGCTTGCGGTTGTTAAATCTGCAATCAGTACTTTGTCGTATTCCGAGGCGGAAGCAATCATCCATATATTTGATGAATTGGACGGTATGGAGGGCGTGCTGGTTGCCAGCAAGATAGCAGATAAGGTAGGAATCACCAGATCGGTCATTGTAAATGCACTCAGAAAGTTTGAAAGTGCCGGAGTGATTGAATCCAGATCCTCAGGTATGAAGGGTACCTATATCAAGGTAGTGAATGATGCGGTATTTGAAGAACTGGATGATTTGAGAAGAAACATGTAAGGCTGAATCGTCAGCTTTTGTAAAAGGCAGGCGAGACTAATTTAATACCTAAACGGACTTAGAGGCCCGGGAACCTGCACGAACGGATTGAGGTGCATATTCCCCAGGGGCCTCTTTTGTTTTGAAAAGGTATATATTCGGAACCTATTCCACGAAGTATTGTACGTTGATAAAGCAACGTAAAAAAATAACTACAATATGTTGTGTTTTTGTATATTTTTTGTATAATATATTATGTATGCTTGCGTGAAGCAGAAAGGATTACGATGATTAATACCAAGGCGTTTGATTATATTAATGTTCTTGAGAAAGCCGCAGATGCAGCGTGGCTCAGAAACGAATGTATAGCAAATAATATTGCCAATGTTGATACACCCAATTATAAGCGTCAGGATGTTGACTTCGAGTCGGTTCTGGCAAGGGAATTGGGAAGCAACTGTTTGGTGGATATGGATACCAGAGTATCGAGAATAAATACCTCGCACCTCAAGGTAGGCGCGTATACCGATGCAGCCGGATTTTCATACAGACTGGACGGCAATAATGTGGATATTGAAACAGAGAACGTATATCTCGCACAGAACCAGCTTAAGTATCAGGGCTTGATTAACAGTATCAGCCATGAATTTAAGACTCTGCAGAGCGTAATGAAGTAAGGAGGTACTATAAATGGGTATGTTTACAGCTTTTGATATTAGTTCTTCCGGACTTACGGCGCAGAGATACCGCATGGATACAATTGCGGAAAATGTTGCGAATGCAAATACTACAAGAACGGAAAACGGTGGAATATACAAGCGCAAGGTTGTTGTGTTTGAGGAGAAGGGCGTGAGAGGAAGCGACAGCTTCAGCCATGTTCTTCATACCGTAAAGAAAAATTATGCGGGCAAGGGCGTAAGAGTTGCCGGCGTATTTGAAGATAACAAGACAGAAATGAATATGGTTTACGATCCTTCCAATCCGGATGCGGATGAGAACGGATATGTTACTTATCCCAATGTTAATATTATTACCGAGATGACAAATTTAATCGATGCCAGCAGATCGTATGAAGCCAATGCGACTGCATTTAATGCAAGTAAGTCAATGGCACAGCGTGGTCTTGAACTCGGCAAGAACTAATCGGTGAATAATTAACAGCTCTATTGGGAGGTATTGATATGGATCCTGCTTCACTTCGTATGATGGTCGGTGCGACAAACACCTTAAGCAAAACAACCGATACGGTAGGACTTAACAAGGTTACCGGAAACGCTGCGGATGGTTCAATGTTTGAATCGTTGCTTAATTCGGCTATCAACAATATAAAAACGACAAACAGCTATCTGTCAGATGCAGAGAATGCTGAGATATCATTTGCGCTCGGTGAGACCGACAGTACTCATGATTTGATGATTGCACTGGAGAAGGCATCAACCGCACTTCAGTATACCGTTGCAATCAGAGACAAGGTTCTGGAAGCATACAAGACACTGATGCAGATTCAGATTTGATTTTTTAGTAATGATGTATGTCACGGTGGTATGGATATACTGCAGTGGCTTTTAGAGGAGGCTTTGTATGCCGGAGTGGCTTAGAAACCTTTTGAACAGAATAAAAGAGTGGTGGCTAAAGTTTACGACACGCCAGAAGGCAATCATTATCGGATTGGCTGTAGTGGCGCTGGTTGTATTTATAGTAATCGTTTCGTATGTATCCAAGCCTCAGTATGTAACTCTTATGACATGTGAGAATACAGCTGATTCATCCAAGGTTACAGGAATACTTACAGACAGCGGAATTGAGTATGAGATTTCTACCAACGCTCTGGTTATTTCCGTAAAGGAAGAGGATTTGTCTGCGGCAGAGCTTGCACTCGGTGCTTCGGGATATCAGCCCGATACATATACTATCGAGGATGCGCAGAACGGATCAATTTCAGATACATCCTATAACAGCAGAAATCGTTATCAGTTGTATAAAGAGGTACAGCTGGCCAATACACTTAAGGGTAGTATTGAAGGAATCAGAAATGCCAAGGTAAGTCTTCATATTCCCGAGGACAACGGTACTTTGATTGCCAGAAATCAGGAGTCATCGGCATATATTCAGCTGACAACCGATTCTACATTCAATGCAGGTAATTCCGCATATATCGCCAAGGCTGTTGCATGCTTCCTTGGAAATGAGTCTACAGCGAATATTACCATCCTCGACCAGGAAGGTAATATGCTCTTTATAGGCGGAGACGATTATACTTCTGCGGGCATCGCAAATTCGATGCAGGAGCTTCAGAGCACTGCGGAGGCATATATTGCCAATCAGGTTAAAAAAGTTCTGTACGGAACCAACCAGTACAACAATGTCGAGGTTGCCAGTCATCTTGATATGGATTATGCAACCTATGAGGAGACAATTAAGCTTTATTATCCCAACGAAGACAGAACTGAAGGTATGATTGCTCATCAGGAAACCTATGATTCCGAGAATGAAAGCGGTGTGGGCGGTGTGCCCGGTACCGATTCAAACGGTGAGGGACAGACCTACGTATACGAGAACGGCAACAACAGTTCAAGTTCGTCATCTGAGAAGGTTACGGATTATCTTCCCAATGAGAAGGGGTCATATTCAACTATACCTGCGGGTGTGGTTGATTATAATAAATCATCGCTTTCAATCTCTGTAATTAAGTTCAGAGAGCTTTCTGAGAAGGATGCCAAGACCAAGGGCTTGCTCGACGGAATAAGCTGGGATGAATATAAGCTTGCCAACAGTGATGATGTTAAGCTTGAGGTGGATGCGGATTTCTACAGCATGGTATCGACTGCTACAGGTGTTCCTGTGGAGAATATTACAATAGTTGCATACGAGTCACCTATTTTCTATGACAAGGAAGGCTTGAATGTTAACTGGACAACAGTACTCAGTGCTGCTTTATTCATACTTCTTCTTGCGCTTTTGATTGTGGTTGTTGTACGCAGCATGAGCACCAAGACGGAGGAAGTACAGGAGGAAGAGGTTTCTGTAGAGAACCTGCTTCAATCTACTCCTGAGGCTGCGGTTGAAGACATTGATGTTGAGACCAAGTCGGAGACCAGGAGAATGGTCGAAAAATTTGTGGACGACAATCCGGAAGCGGCTGCGCTTTTGTTGCGCAACTGGCTGGATGAGGAATGGTAGGTATAAGTTTGCCAAGGAGGCTTAAGAATGGCTAAAGGCGGTTCGTTCGGAGAGGTATCTATTACCGGAATACAAAAAGCAGCTATACTGCTCATAGTGTTGGGACCGGAACGCTCTGCGGGTATGTTCAAGCATCTCAAGGACGAAGAGATTGAGGAACTTACTCTGGAGATTGCCAATACCAGAAGTGTAAGCCCACAGCAGAAGGAAGAAGTTATTAACGAGTTCTATGAACTCTGCCTGGCTCAGCAGTACATTGCCGAAGGTGGTATCAACTACGCCAAGGAGCTGCTTGAAAAGGCTCTCGGCAACGAGAAGGCGCTCGATGTTATCGGAAAGCTTACTTCTTCGCTTCAGGTTAAACCCTTTGAATTTGTTCGTAAGACGGATGCTTCACAGCTTATTAACTTTATTCAGGATGAGCATCCTCAGACGATTGCACTTATTTTGTCGTATTTGTCTGCACAGCAGGCAGGTCAGATTATATCGGCATTGGCACCCGACAGACAGGCGGATGTTGCAAGGCGTATCGCGGTAATGGATCGTACCAGCCCCGATATTATCAAAGAGGTCGAGAAAGTACTTGAAACCAAGCTTGCTTCACTTGTTAACCAGGATTACACCATCATCGGTGGCGTAGATTCGGTTGTAGAGATTTTGAACTCTGTAGACCGTGGAACAGAGAAACATATTATGGAGTCTCTCGAAATCGAAGAGCCCGAGCTTGCTGATGAGATCAGAAAGAAGATGTTCGTATTCGAGGATGTACTTCTCCTCGACGACAGAGCGA
>JAKSRV010000108.1 GCA_024403435.1 Lachnospiraceae bacterium | reverse complement strand
GCCCTAAATACGGCAACCTCGCCTCATATATCTAAACCGTAAATACAGCAATCTCATCCTTGAGTTCCTGCATGTTCTCATTGAGAGCTCCGGCAGTCTCATTAAGTCTTGTTACATTGCTTTCAAGCTTAGTTGTTGCCGCAAATACCTGCTTAGCATTGTTTGCGGTCTCATCGATTATTCCGGAGATGCTCTCCACCGCTGTTACGGTCTGATCTCTCTGCTTACTTGCGTTGTCCATAGCTGCATTGATTACATCGATTTCCTTGCCAAGCTGTTCGAGGTGAGTCTGCATCTCCTCAAGCATCTTAACAGTATCATCTATAATCTCTGACTGAGCCTGTACCATATTTCCGGCATATACCGCATTGTTTACGCTTTCATTGGTATGCTCATTGATAATATCGACATTGTTGCTTATTTCACGTGCAGCATCTGCAGAGCTGTCGGCGAGTTTACGAATCTCCTCTGCAACCACCGCAAATCCTCGTCCGGCTTCTCCTGCTCTTGCAGCCTCGATAGAAGCATTCAATGACAGAAGGTTGGTCTCTGAAGAAATATCTGTAATCATCGTTACGAACTCATTAATCTTCTCAGACTCTTTTCTGAGGGATTCAATACTGTCGCTCACCAGGTTGGTCGCATCTATGGTCTGCTGAGCACTGCCTCCGAGCTCTTTGATCTTGCCCATGCCTTCGGTAATCATGGCTTCGGCAGACTTGATTACTACGCTTATGCCTTCAATCTTGCGGCTTACATCCTCGAGATTATCTGAAAGTTTCTGAGTATTTTCCACACAATCGAGTGCATATTCAGACTGTCGTTCCATGCCGTCGTTAATGTTATTTACCGTCAGCATAATATCTGCTGAGCATACATTCAAATCCTCCGAAGCACTTCCCAAAGCACTCGCAGATTCCGACAAATCTCCGGCGGCACTGTTTACCTTCTCTACCAAGCCTCGAGTGTTACCTATCATATCATTTGCCGATTCTGCCAGTCCGGAGAATTCATCCTTGCCCTTAGCCTTAACACTTACAGTCAGATTACCCTTGGCAACCTCGCTGAGCATAGAAGAAATATTCTTCATATTACCCTGAATTCCGATAATGATAAATGAACCGAATACTGCTACCACCAGCAATGCAAGGGCCACAACCATAAATGTAATGTTTCTGATTGATGATGCCTGACCTACAACAAAGGACTTGGGAATCATTCCGCAGACCATTATTCCGGAGCTCTCGCAGACAGAATACATAAAAATCATATCCTTTCCGCCAAACTTAATCTCCTGATAACCGTTTGAAAGCTCTTCATTCTCGGCAAGACGGGTTCTGGCAGCCTCATAGTAATGTGTACCTGCAAATACATTCTCAGTCTGTCCGCTGTCAGACATCAAAAGTTCTTTTCCGTCTGCGGTAACCATTCCCACTATACCGCCCTCACCGATGTTTATATCATCGAGGAGCTGAATCATTGCAGCCTCAGAGATATCAACGGTAACGATATAAGATTTTGAATTGGAAATTTTCTGGTATGAAATAAAATATGCATTCTTTGAGTTGGAACCAAGGCCGGTAGCATTATCCAAAAGCTCATGTTTATCTACCCAGTTCTTGATATTTCTTCCGTAATCATCCAGCTTTATCTGCTCCAGATATTCCTTGAACATACCGTTTACACTATCCGAACTAACAGAAGTGATAACATTTACACCCGCCGGTGTAATGATATGCATATTCGCAATGAACGGATTCATCGACTTTGCTGTGGAAAGCGACATCTTATATTTGTCGAATACATCTCTCTTCTCAAGAGGGTCGCTGTCAAACAAACCGATAACGTATGAAGTAATCTCGGATTCGATGGTATATGATGTAACCTCCGCATCCAAAAACTTGGTCAACATTTCCATATACTCGGTACTCATATCCAATGTTCCGAGAGTTGACTCGATATATTTATCGCTCAATCCGGTCTTAGCTTTTCCGTAAGCTATTATACCGACCACCACGATAAAAATAATAGGCACGAGTATACATGCCACTATCTTATTTCTCAAGCTAAAAATATGCTTCATGCATTTTCCTCCATAGCTATCAAATATTAATTCACACAAATTTATTTTATCGCATTCATCATTGGTAATTCTATCTATAAAACGCTCAAATTCCTCGCCAAAATTAACCATTATGCCAATATATTTCGCAAAAAAGACAGTTCCTTTCGGAACTGCCTTTTCCTCTTTTCTCATATATCATAAATATTATAATCATCGGATTATCTCCGCCAATTAACCGCATATCTATACCATTAGGCCGCGTATCTTAACCGATTAACCACGTACTTCCTTAACAATCTGAGCTGCCTCTCTGGTGAGTTCCTCAATCTTGGCAAAATCTCCTGCCTTGATAAGATCACCCTTAACCATCCAGCTGCCGCCGCAGCAAAGGATACGGTCATATGCCAGATAATCACGTACATTTACAGCATTGATTCCACCGGTAGGCATAAACTTAAGTCCTACATAAGGAGCAGCTACAGCCTTAATCATTGAAAGGCCGCCGTTGTTCTCAGCGGGGAAGAATTTTACTACATCAAGTCCGAAGCTCATTGCCTGCTCCATCTCTGAGGGGGTAGCGGTACCGGGAGCTACGGGAATGCCCTTCTTTACACAGTAATCTACTACCACAGGGTTAAGTCCGGGAGCAACGATAAACTTGGCACCTGCGTTAACTGCACGGTCAACCTGCTCTGTTGTAAGAACAGTTCCTGCGCCTACAAGCATCTCAGGGAAATTCTCGCTGATGATTCTGATAGACTCCTCTGCTGCATCTGTACGGAAAGTAACCTCTGCGCAGGGAAGACCACCCTTAATAAGTGCTTCTGCAAGGGGCTTTGCGTCCTTTGCATCATTAATTACAACTACGGGTACGATACCAATCTTTGAAAGAGCTTCTAATACCTGATTCATTTTATATCTCCTTGATAATCTCGAATCCAATATTGAGTTACACACATTATTATGCATAACCTTAATAAACGATTGTTAGTTTATACGTTCCGCAGTCATATGTCAATGGGAAAATGTAAACGGTTTCATTTTTGTCGCACCGCCACCTGTTTTCATATGTTCTTCTACAAATTCCAACAAACTTATCCGTAAATATACTCTGAAAGATTCTTGTAATCCATCTCCTCGAGGCTCTTCTCGTATACAAACTTTACGTCTCGGAGCTTTAAGCCGTTACCGCCGAAATAGAGTCTGAGTACACCGTAGCGTGCAGTGAAAAGAATCTTTCTTGAGATAGTCATCCACTCTCCCGCTGTTCCGTTGAAGGTATAGGTGCCACCCGCAATACTCTGGAAGAATACAGCCACAGGAATCTGAGCCAACTCCGAAAGCTCGCTGCTGCCGGTAATCTCCATATAGAAGCAACCTCTCTCGGGGCAATCCACACCGATTACATGACTGTTACCCTTGGTGGTATCTACATCAGACAGATCAATTGTTGTTCCGTCACTGATTTCATAATATGTAATGCTTGACGGATCGATTTCTCCCGCATCATCATCAAAACCAATGCACTCTAGGTCAATCTCCTCGCCCACAAATCTCTCCATCGCATGTGTATTCATCAAGAACTCACAGATATTGCGTGCACATCTTACAAGCTGACCTCTGGTAATATTACCTGCCACCAGCTCCTCAAGTGTATTGTCTCCGGTAGAATTGGTTCCCGCATCGGGGCACACAGCATAGAAATCGTTCTGTGCCAATACCAGTCTTGCAAAGTCGGTACGGCTTACCTTGCCACCCTTGTCTCCGATATTTGCCCACCAGTCTGTCATTACGATACCCTTAAAGCCCCACTCCTCACGAAGAATACAGGTATTGAGGTCATGACGTCCGTTGGTCCAGCTGCCGTTAACTGCTCCGTAGGTTGTCATTACCGAATCCGCGCCACCTTCCTTGATGGCAATCTCATAACCCTTCAGATAAATCTCTCTGAGCGCTCTCTCGGAAACTACAGAGTCTACACCGTGACGATTGGTCTCCTGATTGTTCGCACAAAAATGTTTAAGAGTACCGCTGACACCGCTCGCCTTGAGTCCGCTAATCTGTGCTGCAGCCATCTTACCGGTTACATAAGGATCCTCACTGAAGTACTCAAAGTTTCTTCCGTTGAGGGGATGTCTGTGAATGTTAATTCCGGGTCCAAGCAAAACATCAACATGATTCTTGGTCATCTCCATGCCCAGGAATCTGAACAATTCTTTGTTGATATCTGTGTTCCAGGTGCATGCCAGCATAGTACCGCTGGGAAGGCTGAATGCTCTTGTACCACAGTCAAGACGCATTCCCGAAGGTCCGTCAGAGCAGCATCCACAAGGAATACCGAACTCCTTAAGTGCAGGGCTCACACCACCAAATGCAGCAGCTGTACCCGATGTAACCTTAGGACTACCCATTCCTTCGCCTCTGATGATGGCCGACAAATCCTCATCGCTAAGCTGCGCAAGAAAATCTTCCATAGAGGCTCTTCCGTCTCTTACATCCACAAGCTTAATACCCTTGTCTCCGCTGTAAGGAAGACATTCCGGCTTATCCGCCTTGGCACACTCCAGGTCGTTATATCCCGCAGTAGGCACCATTTCAAAATCCATTGCATACATCGGAGGAAGTTTTTCATCTTCGTCTTCAATCAACATATCCCTGTCTGTAGGGATTTCAGGTCTGATTCTTCCAAATTCGGTAATAGGTGCCACCTGCTGAGTATGTGTCTTGAGTACAATTGTCTCAGCAATAGAAGCGGTATCCACCTTTGCAATATTTCTCACACTGTCACCGACATATATTCCGTACTCGCCCTTTTCGAGCACATACGAATAAGGGTAATCAGTGATTCCGTCATCATCATAAGAAGCAAAAGTATAGGGTTCGATTACGATTTCTACAGTCTCGCTTGCCCCGGGCTCCAAAAGACCGGTCTTGGCAAATCCGGCAAGCACCAATGAAGGCTTACCCAATTCTCCCTGAGCACAGCTAACATAGACCTGTACAACCTCTTTACCTGCCACGTCTCCGGTATTCTTTACGTCAGAGGTTATCTTTATAGCTCCTCTGAAAGCCTCGTCTCCGGCAAAACACTTATAAATATCAGCGGTACTTCCATCTCCGTTTTGAGTCTTCTCATGCGATACTGCCTCTATTTTTTCCACACTGATATCAAAGTTTGTGTAGGACATACCAAATCCGAAGGGATACATCACCGCATCTCTGTCAAAAGTCTCGTAATAACGGTATCCTACATAGATATCCTCCGAATAATTATTGGCCTCTCTGTCACCAAAATAAGGATACGCAGGTGCGTCCTCTATATTTCTGACGATGGAATCCACCAGCTTACCGGAAGGGCTCACTCTTCCCATCAGCACGTCAGCAGTTCCGAGACCACCGATTTCTCCGCCCTGCCATACATATAGGATGGTATTGGGCGAAATCTTTTCTATCTCGCTCATATCGAGCACAGCACTTACATTCATCAACAGGACGAGCTTATTAAATTTAGCTCTTACCTTCTTAAGCATATCCAGCTCGATATCGGACAGTCTGTACGCACCGGGGACATCCTTATAATCCTGCTCTTCACCTGCAGTTCTTCCGATGATAACGATAGCTACATCCGATTCCTTGGCTGCCTCCAGCACCAGTTCATCACTCACAGGCATCTCAACCTGAGACCATGGCTCGTTTCCGAAACCTACTCCTGCGTCAAAGGGATTCCCCTCCTCAAACTTGGCATACTCATCAAGAAGCTTTTGATTGAGCTCCACATTCTCCTTCTTCAGTGCATCAAGTATTCCCCATACCACGGGAGCATTAACCATTCCTCCGGAACCGGTTCCGCTCTTGTAATAATGATTTTGCATTCTTCCAAAAAGCGCAATCTTGCAGCCCTCGCTGAGCGGAAGCACCTTTTTCTCATTCTTGAGCATTACTATGCCTTCTGCCACAGCCTGTCTTGCTATATTCTCATACTCTTTTCTATCAAGTACCATATTGATCTCCGTTTCATATTTTCCGACTGTAAATCATCAATACTTTCTGCGGTTCTTGAGTCCTTCATACAGCTGGCAATAATTCTCATATCTCTCAGCCGCGATTCTTCCCTCGCTCACCGCTTCTTTGATGCCGCATCCGGGTTCATGCACATGCGCACATCCTCCGAATCTGCAGTACTGTTCTTCAGGTATAAACTCAGGATAACATTTCCAGAGGTCTTCCTTCTCGATACCCGCCATATACAGCTCCAGCGAACTGAATCCCGGCGTATCACAGATATATGTCTCATCATCCAAATAGAAAATCTCAGAATGCCTGGTGGTATGCTTACCTCTGTCTATCTTCTCCGAAATATCTCCGGTCTCCATAACCTCTCTGCCTGCCAACAGATTTATCAGTGAAGATTTACCGACACCGGAGGGTCCCGCCACAGTAGTGGTCTTGCCCTCCAGGAACTCATGGAGCTCCTCCAGACCTTTATTCTCGCGTGCGCTGATAATAAACACCTTATATCCCGCCGACTCATATATCTTTCTAAACTTTTCGCCCTCGCCGTTACCGTCCAGGTCCGCCTTATTGAATGCGACAGCACAGGGAAGTCCCTGCTGCTCCAGTAAAATAAGCATTCTGTCTACCAGATTAAGCGGCGGCTGAGGACTTGTAACCGCAAAAATAATGAGTGCCTGGTCAATGTTTGCCACCGCCGGACGAAGAAGCTCACTTTTTCTCGGATAAATATCCAGCAGATTGCCCAGGAGCTGTTCCTTGTCTAATATCTCGATGACAACATCATCACCAACCAGCGGCTTTTTCTTGTCCTTTCTGAGGACTCCTCTGGCTTTGCACTCATAAACGCCATCGGCGGTCTTTACATAGTAAAAACCGCCGATACCTTTGATTA
>JAKSRV010000107.1 GCA_024403435.1 Lachnospiraceae bacterium | reverse complement strand
ATCCCACTCGCTATTTGCTCCGCAAACAGCTGTTGGGACAAGCCGCTTATTATTTCCAGTAAATCTCCAGTACATCGCCCTCATTAAGAGGTTTCATGTACTCTGCGTCCATTCCGTTTATCAGAGTAACAACATGTCTTCCGGCAGGATTACGAAGGTCAAATTCAATGTAGTCAAATACATCGACAAATACATACTGCTTCTTGCCGTTCATAACAATTTCCTGACCGTTTGCAATTATTCTGAGTGAATGAACCGCAGGTTCCGACTCTGCAGCTTCTGATTCTTCTACTGCTTTATCTCCTGTGTTTGCTTTTGGGCTTACTTCTTTACTTACTTCTTTACTTACTTCTTTACTTACTTCTTTACTTACTTCTTTGTCTGCTTCTTTTACAGTTTCCGACTTGGCATTTTCGGCTTCAACGCTTTGATCGTCATCGATTTGTTCTTCGCCGCCTACCGCTTCATCGTTCTCAGCATTGGAAGCAACAGCTCCTGTTTCCTCAAAATCAAGAGTGAAATTCTCATATACCCTGGTCTTGGTATTAGCAGGAGTACCGTTAACCTGTATAGCGCAAGCTTCAAAATTGATTTCAAGCATTTTACCGAGTTCATCTACGGTATAGAAATTGTTGATATTGATATCATCGCCATCCTCAATCTGATAAAATGCATCCTTAAGCTCTCCGTTAACAGTTGCAGTCTTGGGTAATACTATATTTTTGCCGTTAACAATGACTGTCAGCTTCTCGGCCATTTCCTTAAGCTCACCGATTGTAGATGCCGCATCACTTCCGGCCGTTGAAGGAACGATTGAAATCCTATCACCACTTACGATATGTGTATGCAGATCGGCTGTAGCATCATTAATCTTAATCACGCATGAATCGCCCTGTACTCCTCTGAGCATTTTTGCTTTTCCGTCCAAAGTGAAAGTAAGTGCCTTACCTCTCTTGGGGAACAAATCGTCATTCGAAAATGACATCTGCATGGCCACATCTGATACAGTTAACTGTCCGTTATCATACAGCTTCAGTCTGGTTCCGTTAAATTCTACAAATATAAAGCTGTTGCTCTGAGAATAATAACTTAAGCAAATACCGATAGGGGTAACCATCAATGAATCTTTGATGGGCTCTTCGTTATCAAATTCAATGGCCTGCATAACCTCCTGACCGCGAATTGCCACACGCTCCTTTACTATACCGAGCTTTTCTGAAAGCTTCTCTGTATAGCCCTTTACGGTTCCGCCTCCGCCGACTACAAATACAGCACTTACAGACTTATCACCGTTGAGCTTCATAATTTCATCTGCAACAGACTGAGTCATAGCATCCAGCTGAGCATCCAACATATCCAATACTGCCTGAGGTTCGATAGTCTGAGGCAAACCGATTATATCCTCGAACTCTATCGTTTCTGCTCCGTCTGAGGCTCTCTTGATTCGCTCTGCAGTTTCAAAATCAACAAGACAGTTCTGTACTATTACATCGGTCAATCCGTCTCCTGCAGTAGGAATCATTCCGTACGCAACTATCGAACCACCGCTGGTAATCGAAATATCGCTGGTTCCTGCTCCTACATCAACAAGCGCCAGATTAAGCATTCTGAACTTTTCCGGAATAGCAACCTGAATAGCCGCAATAGGCTCGAGTGTCAGATTTGCAACCTTAAGGTCAGCATATTCAACCGCCTTGTACAGTCCGTCCACAACATCATCAGGAAGGAATGTTGCTATCAGATCAATTGCAATCTTACCTGCCTTGTGTCCTTCCAGATTACCGATATTGTATCCGTTCATATAGTATCTGACAGGGGTATATCCAACACAGTAAAACTTCAAATCTGTATCGTTTGACTCCACAAATTCAGCATAAGCCTTTTCGATACCATCCATCTGAAGATTATAGATATCTTCGCTGTTAATCTCTTTTTCACCGTCAAATACCTTCTCGGCATTTACGGTAACTGTACGCAACACGCGACCTGCGGCAGCAATACATACTTCAGACAGTTTTATTTTAAGCTCTTCTTCCAAAGCTTCCTTAACCGTTCTAATAGTATCACCGACCTTCATTATGTCGTGAATCTGACCATCCAGCATAGCACGTGTTTCATGCTCTCTTACACACTGAGCCGCAACATGAAATTTATCTGCTTTCAAGTATCCGACTGTACCGACTATACTTCTGGTACCGATATCAAGACCGAAAATCAGGTTGTCCTGATTAGCTATTACTTTAGCCATGTATAACCCTCCAGCCTATGTCTTATCTGTTCTCCCGATGAGAACAAACTTCCGCTGTTATCAATTACAAAATCACTGTTATTTCTGAATTCTTCATCAGAAAGCTGATTAGCCATAATGCTTTCTATCTTTTCAATAGGATATTGTCTGGAATCAATCAGCCTCTTGATACGTACCTGCCTGTCCGCATATACATACCACATTTCATCCACCAGTTCTCCGTAACCGCACTCTATCAAAAGCGCAGCCTCAACAAAGAAAAGCTCTGTCTCGGGATCCTGTTTTGCTTTTTCATATTCATCAAGCAGATATACTCTTACCGCAGGATGTATGATTCCGTTTACCTTTTCAAGAAGTTCCTCATTATTGAAGAGCTTCTCTGCCATAGCCTTGCTGTTACCGACAACATCCTCGCCCAACAGTTCACACAACTGCTTATGGCAGTCAGTACCGGGCAATCTCACCTCATGAGCAACCCTATCAGCCATATATACCTTACATTTGTAATGCTTTTTTATAAACTTAAGTATTTCGCTTTTTCCGGCACCTACACCGCCTGTAATTCCGATAAATTTCATTATCTTACCTCACGATTAATGTGCTTCATACCAGTTATTTCCCACGCCCAGTCCGATTTCAAGCTTTACAGCCAAATCGGCAGCAGTAGTCATTGCAGTCTCAAGGAGTTGACATACTTTATCCTTCTCCTCCTCAAGTGTCTCAATCACAAGTTCATCGTGAACCTGTAAAATCATTTTTGATTTAAGACCCTCTTCCTTGAACATGCGATAAGTATTAATCATTGCTATCTTCATAATATCTGCCGCAGTTCCCTGAATAGGTGCATTCATTGCCACACGCTCACCAAACTGTCTCTGCATAAAATTGGAAGATGCAAGCTCGGGAATAGGTCTTCTTCTTCCAAATAAAGTAGTTGAATATCCCTTTTCCTTAGCATCACTTACCATCTTGTCCAAGAATGCTTTTATATCCGGATAGGTCTTAAAATACTGTTCAATATATTCCTGAGCTTCTTTTCTGCCTATCAAAAGGTCCTGTGAAAGTCCAAATGAACTGATTCCGTATACGATACCAAAATTAACAGCCTTGGCATTTCTTCTGAGTTCATCAGTTACCTCTTCAAATGGTACACCAAACACCTTTGAAGCGGTAATTCTGTGAATATCCTGAGCCATTGAATAGCTCTCAATAAGTCCTGCGTCTCCGGACATTGAAGCAAGAATACGAAGCTCAACCTGAGAATAATCGGCATCTACAAACACACAACCTTCCTTAGGTAAAAATACCTTTCTGAGTTCGCGTCCCAATTCGGTTCTGATTGGAATATTCTGCAGATTAGGCTCTGTGGAACTGATTCGACCGGTAGCTGTAATAGTCTGATTGAAGCTGGTATGAATACGTCCGTCTGCCGCAATATAATCCACTAATCCGTCTGCATATGTACACTTAAGCTTGGTAAGTGCTCTGTACTCCAAAATATCATTAACAAACGGATAATCCGGAGCCAGTTTTTCCAAAACATCTGCCGCAGTGGAATAACCTGTCTTAGTCTTCTTTCCGCCGGGAATCTGCATTTTTTCAAACAGAATCTCACCCAGCTGCTTAGGTGAATTGATATTGAAATCATCTCCGGCTTCTTCGTGGATTTTCTTTTCCAGCTCTTCGATTCGTCCGGCAAGCATTTTACCAAACTCAACCAAACCTTCTTTGTCCACTCTGACACCTTCTTTTTCCATGTCATAGAGTATAGCTGAAAGAGGCATTTCAATGTCTTTCATGATAGCTTCGCTGCCAAGCTCGGCAAGCTTTTGGGCTACCATTTTTCCTCCGACAAGAGCTACATATGCCTGATCACAGAAAAAGTTCATAAGACCGTCAGCATCACTCATCAAAGCTTCACTATATAAGAGCTTACCTATTCTTACCTTCTGCGTCGGAACGGTAAGTCCCAAATACTCAAGTCCTATAGATTCTGCATCATAATCACTCTTAAGCGGATTAACCAGATAAGCACCTATCAAGGTATCAAAATACTTACCTGTATCATTGGCATCTATAAAATCATATTGCTTCTTGATATCGCAGGTGTAAAGACGACCGCTCATGTTAGCAGTAATCTCTTTTATTCCTGCATCAAGTCCGCCTATACGCATATAATCAACAACATATATTCTTCTGACTTCATCACCTTCGCCTACGCACAATGCAGCTCCGAGCAATGCTTCATTCTCACAGATAAGCTGAAGACCAAACTCTTCATTTGATACCTTGCTAAGTTTGCCAAGGAAATCTGCCACACTGTCGCATACCTCAATTTTCTCGGGTATCTTGGCAGCAGTTGCGGTTACATCAGTTGAAAATCTGTCCAGAAGCTTCTTAAATTCAAGCTTTTTCATGATTTCATACGCTTCGGGTGTAAAATAACCCTCTGCTTTGGAAGCTTCTTTATCAAGCTCTACGGGACAGTCAATCTTTATTGTTGCAAGCTTAAGACTGAGATCTGCCAGGTCCTTATTAGCCGCCAAAGTCTCTCGCACACTCTTTTTTGAGATATTATCCAGATTCTCATAAATAGCATCGATGGAACCATAGGTAACCATCAGCTCTGTTGCGGTCTTCTGACCGATTTTAGGTACGCCCGGAATATTATCGGCTGTATCGCCCATCAAAGCCTTCAATTCAATAAACTGCTTGGGTGTAACCTGAAAAGCAGCCATTACATCTGCAGGCTTGTAATCCTCAATAGTAGTCTTGCCAAAATTAGTCTTGGGAATTCTGATCAGAATATGCTCATCGGAAATCTGCAATAAATCTCTGTCTCCCGAAACAAGACTTACTTCCATACCATCAGCCTGTGCCTTCTTTGCCAGAGTACCCATCAAATCATCGGCTTCCAAACCGGGTACAGATACAGTAGTAACCTTCATCGCATTCAAAAGCTCTCTGAGAATAGGAATCTGCTGTCTCAGCTCTTCAGGCATAGGTTTACGAGTACCCTTATACTCCGCAAAAATCTCATGTCTGAAGGTAGGTGCATGTTCATCAAAGGTAACTACCAAATAATCAGGCTTCTCCTCATCGAGAAGCTTAAAAAGAATATTCAAAAATCCAAGAATAGCATTTGTATGAATTCCCTCGGAATTGCTCAAATCCGGCATTCCGTAAAAGGCTCTGTGTACAATGCTGTGTCCATCTATTAAAACAAGCTTTTCGCTCATAAATTTCCTCTTTATCCAAATATAACAATCAGTGCCGCACCAACCAAAAACAGTATCGAGGTCAAAATCCATTGAAATGAATTAAGAGCCGCAGCTTTTCTGGCATGTGACTTTCTGGTTGCTTCAATTCTGCCGTTTAATTCCTCATCAAGATTGAAGGCATCACCGTTCTCCAAATGTCTGATTCCTTCCTGCACAAGGAACTGAATGCTCAGCTCTTCCTTGCAATTATTGCACTCCGACATGTGCTTATGGAACTCCTCCATTGACTCATAGTCCATATTATTTTGTAAAAAAGAAGGTATCTTTCTTTCAAATTCTTTACAATCCATAAAGTTATCCTTGTAAAACAAAGCGGTCTATGTTATTATCATTAAGTCGTGCCGGTGTGTCGGAATGGTAGACGAGGAAGACTCAAAATCTTTTGTGGGCGACCACGTGCGGGTTCGAGTCCCGCCACCGGCATTTTAATCCTTGAATTATTGATTCAGGGATTATTTTTTTTGTAATTATTTTGCGATAAAAATCATGTCGCTTAAAACATGCATCATTCTCCGAATTATTTCAGAAAATAATCAATTCTCATATCATTTCCACTGACATTAACTTCTACCAAAGCCCCCATCACAATAGGCATCTTCGGCGATACATGTCCTACGTCAGCATCCATAACTACAGGAACATTATACTTTGCTGCCACTGCAAGAATCGCCTGATATCTGTCTAAATTAAACATAGGCTCTCCGTTAAGTGGTCTTCCGATAATAAATCCCTTCACTTTTTCAAACCAACCTGCATGTTCCATCTGCCACATCGCACGTCTGATTGAAAATACGTTCAAATCACAGCTTTCAAGCACCCATATTACACCGTCTTCGCTGTACTTTTCATTGAATTCCTTGGTTCCGTCATATTTTGAGCCGATAAGATTCACCAGACAATCCATACAACCACCAAGTATTCTTCCCTTCATCGAGAAGCTCACATCAGATTGCACGGCATCATTTATCAATTCATTTTTATAATAAATCGCATGAATTCTGTCTTCTGTAACATTCATCGGAGCCAAAGGATTCTCTTCATCCTTAAGAGACTCCTTCTCCCACTTATCATACGCACTGAATGACAACTTATTTCCTAAAAGCAACTCATAGCAGTCACTGATTGACTCATGCCACGGCTCCATACCAAAAGACGCCGCGCAAGGACCGTAAACGGCTGCGACATCGCATTTGGTAACCAGAGGAAAGATAAAATTGGTATTATCCGAATAACCCATAAACCACTTAGGCTCAGCTGCTTTTACAGCATCAAAATCCACGTAATCAAGGATTTCACACATGAGTTCTCCGCCGCCACATGAAATCAACATATCGATATCATTATTAAGGTACATCTCTGTTAATTCCAGGCCGCAATCTTTAGGATTGGTGCTAATACCAACACCGTCATCCTTAAATGCATTGTTACCCGGATACAGAATATGTCCTTTATCACGCATAACCTCTGTCATATGGTTAAAACATGTGAAGTAAGGCTCTCCGGTGCATCCAAAAGAAGGTGCAGGAAAACCTATTGAACTATTACTGTTAATAAAATCCGGGTAACGCATATAAAATCTCCAAATACGGCATCCCACTCGCTATTTGCTTCGCAAACAGCTGTTGGGACAAGCCGCTTGTT
>JAKSRV010000106.1 GCA_024403435.1 Lachnospiraceae bacterium | reverse complement strand
TGATCAATATGTGCTACTATACAAAAATTTCTTATTTTACTCTGGTCCATAAATTTTCTCTAATCCATACCCTTGTTTTGGACTACGAGTTCACTCATAATCCCATTAACTATATGATAAACATACTACATCAATTTAAGATAATACTACATAAACAAAAATGCAGTCAACAAAAGTCAACTGCATTAATAATCGTATTACAATCAAATCTATTTTTATGAATTCTGATAATCTAAATTATTTTTTTATCCATACAACAGGTCTGACAGCTCGGGCACATCCAAATATAAACGGATGGGTTGCACCTATACTATCAATATTCCATTCACATTCACCCGTCAATCCTTCTGTACCCTCAGGTGATACATCTCTTAATAACCAATTGACTCCATATGCATTAACATCCTCTGGATAAATTGCTGCATAATAATCAACATATATCCATTCTGATTTATCTATAAGTCTCTCTTCCATCCACCTCTTACGCTCTTCCGTATTATTGGGATAACCCATTGCATAATGACTGGACGATCTCATTCCATTAATATATGTTCCCTCAATCGGGAAATATTTCTCAAATTCGAGATGACTGAGAATATATACCCTGTCATTTGTAACTCCTGCAGTCTTAAACTCCATATTCATATTTGCGCAAGTGATTAAACTTACTTCAACATCTGTATAAATCAATCTTTCTTCTTCCTCTTCAGAAAAAGTTTCAGAAATGAAATCACTATTGAGATAAGTTCTTACCGGGCTATTCTCCCAAGTGCAATATGTCTGCCCATGTCCCGAACAGTCGATACTATATTTTGTAATCAAAAGCATTTTCTCGGAATCTTCATCAAGAATTATCCATTCCAAATCTTGACCATCTCTTTGACCAAAAAGCAAAGTATATTCATCAAAAGGAAGATTCTTTCTATACTCTGACAATCTCGCTTCTACATCAGAGATCATATTATCCATATCAGTTGAGGCAACATATTCTACGCCGTTGTTTAAAATATTCAGAGCTTCATTGCAATAACCGACAGCCGCACTGTAATCACCATTAGCCACTGCAGCATCTGCCAAAGCCATATATGACTCATAAATACCTTCATAAGCCTCGATATTATCCGGCCTCATTTCAACAGCTTTTATATAATGTGCAATAGCTTGTTCATATTCAAGATCTGCAAAGTATTTTTCAGCAGTTTTAATCTCATTATTATATTTACTTGTTGGAACAGCATATGCAATTATAAAGATTCCAAGAAATATCAATACAACAATTACAACGGCAGCGATTATCCCTATTAATACCTTCTTATTATTTTTTTTGACCACTAATTCACTCATCAATACAGCCTCCAAACATTGTTATTATACAACTTAATACTTTACCCAAGACTCTTCTCAATTTCCTCTGCATATCTGACTGTCTCCATTGCATCCTTGCAATAGCTGTCCGCACCAATCTTGTCGGCATATTCCTGTGTGAGCACAGCGCCGCCTACGGTAACCTTAGCCCATGGTGCCTGTTCTCTGAGAAGTTTGATTGTATTCTCCATTGCCGGAACCGTAGTAGTCATCAGCGCGCTCAGTCCTACGAGAGGCGCATGAATTCTTACAACCTCATCAACAACATCCTGTTCAGGCACATCTTTTCCCAAATCATGTACATCAAATCCATAATTTTCAAGAATCAGCTTTACGATATTTTTTCCGATGTCATGTATATCTCCGTGAACAGTAGCGATTACAAATGAACATCTGGTGGGACCACCGTTACCTGCAGCCGCCATCTTTTTCTTTATTTCTTCAAAGGCTTCCTTAGATGCTTCCGCTGCCATCAAAAGCTGAGGAAGATATACCTTCTTGGCCTCAAAATCCTTACCGACAATATCCAACGCGGGGATAACATCGCTCTGCACTATATCAAGAGGCTCAACCGTCTGAAGCAGTTCTTTGGTTATATTTGCTGCCTGCTCCTTCAATCCTCGAATGATTGCATTCTGAAGCGGAGACACCGATGCACCGGATGTGCCGGTCGCAGGTGTTGCACTCGCAGTTGCTCCGACAGTTCCTGCACCGGCCGAGTTGCCTGCGGCGGCTGCCTCACTGCCCGCAGGTACCATCTTGGGAAGTCCCTGCGCATAAGTGATAAAATCAGTGCAGTTCGGATCCAGATTATGAAGTGCTCTGAATGTATAATATACACTCATCATTTCCGTTGAATATGGATTCATGATAGCTGCCGAAAGTCCCTGTTCAAGACAAAGTGCAAAGAATGTCGAAGTAATAAGCATTCTCTGAGGAAGTCCGAACGAAACATTTGAAATACCCAGCGATGTATTTACACCGAGACCGAATCTGATATCATGTACAGCCTGCATGGTAGCCAATGCCGCAGTTGTATCTGCACTGATAGTCATCGCAAGAGGATCGAAAATAATATCCTTTTTCGCAATTCCGTATTCTGCCGCCTTGGCAAGAATCTTTTCAGCGATTGCAACTCTCTGCTCAGCTGTATCGGGAATTCCTCCTTCATCAAGCGTAAGTGCAACTACAAATCCACCGTACTTTGCAACAAGCGGGAATACTGCCTCCATTACCTCTTCTTTACCGTTAACGGAATTGACCATAGCCTTACCGTTATAGCAACGAAGTCCTGCCTCCATTGCAATCGGGTCCGAAGTATCAAGCTGAAGCGGTAAATCGGTAACTGCCTGCAATTCTTTGGCAACGCGCTCGAGCATCTCGGGCTCATTTATCTCGGGAAGACCTACATTTACATCCAATACCTGTACCCCGGCATCGGCCTGCTTTAAGCCTTCATTTAATATATAATCAACATCATTTTCTCTGAGTGCCTGCTGGAATCTCTTCTTACCTGTAGGATTGATTCTCTCACCGATCAATATAGGTGATTTACCGAATTCAACCACATGAGTATAAGAAGAAACCAATGACTTACCCTTGTCTGTCACCGGCACGGGAGTAATATCGACTGAAGCTTCCTTTACAGCCTTGATATATTCAGGTGTGGTACCGCAGCAACCACCTGCAATTCTGACACCCTTTTCCATCAGACTCTTAATAGAAGCCGCAAATTCAGGAGGATATACATCAAATACGGTCTTGCCGTTTTCACTTCTGGGCAGGCCTGCATTTGGCTTGATAAGTACAGGTACAGAAGCATATTCAAGGTACTCCTCCATCACCCCTATCAACTGATCCGGACCAAGCGAACAGTTTGCTCCGATAGCATCCGCATGCATACCTTCAAGCATAGCTACCATAGCCGCAGGGCTGGCGCCCGTCATGAGCTTTCCATCACTTCCATACGCATTTGATACGAATACGGGTAGGTCGGAATTCTCCTTTGCGGCAAGAAGTGCAGCCTTGGTATCATAGCTGTCATTCATTGTCTCTATAAAAATCAAATCTGCTCCGGCTGCCACACCAAGCTTCACAGTCTTGGCATATGCCTCCACAGCATCCTCAAACTCGTAATCACCGTAAGGCTTAAGAAGTCTTCCCAAGGGTCCTATGTCAAGCGCAACATATTTTTCCTGAGTGCCGGTACTGAGTTCCTGAGCTTTTCTTGCATTCGCTATCGCACTGTCTATAAGAAGCTTTAATTCTTCATCATCAAATTTAAGCGAATTCGCACCAAAAGTATTGGCAAGCACGATATTGCTTCCCGCATCATAATAATCTTTTTGAATATTCACAATTACATCCGCATGAGAAACGTTCCATCTCTCAGGGAGCTCACCCGGCTGCAATCCGGCCTCCTGAAGCAGTGTACCCATTCCTCCGTCGAGGAACAGAAAATTGTCCTTCATGTATTCGCGTAAATTCATATTAACCTCACTAAAATTAATCTACTTGCTGATACCGATTATAGCGGTCACTGATTTTGAAGGTGACATCAAATATGATGCATTCAATGTAATACCAAGTCGACGCTGTGCATCCAGCAATTCCAACAACGGCGCCTGCACAGTAATAGGCATATCTCCGTATCCCGGTGAATATCTGGGGTGCGTTTTCAAACCTGCAGCTTGGGCTGCCGCATTCACTTCCGCATTAAAATGATCGCATAAAGCTTCCACCCGCTCTGCTCCCATTCCCTGGAATATCAATCCCTTCGCCGGTGAAGTCCTCTCATATCTGCGTATAAGCATATCTATACCGGAGCCTATAGTTGCCGCAAAAATAATCGCCGCGCAGCAACCGGTTAAATTCTTTTTCAAATCCTCCGAATGCTGCTCAAACGGCAGTATCGGATATCCGTCCGCATCAAATTCCAATTTACTACAACAATAAGACACTCTGTAAGTCAACTTATCCGAAACCATTTTTATGGCTTCATCAAGCATACTCTCAAGTGCCTTTTCTTCTTCCGAAGCATTATCGTCTATTTTTTCTGTACAATGATTGGGGATTCCTGTCCTCTCCGCCTCTTCAAAAGCAGTAGACAAATTGCATCCCTTACCACATTTCGCGCATTTTTCACTTAGTGCGCGAAGATAACTGTCATCAAAACCTTCGGCGTTCTTTTCTCTAAGAACCGATGCCGGTATTCCGGCGTATCTAAGGATTTCTCCACGATTGATTGCCGGAGCCACATATTCCGCATGTAACGGAGTGATTCTGTCCTCCGATGACAGCCTGTCCAGCACAATATTTTGCATGAATTCCTTCATACACACCTCTGATTCTATGCAAAGTCCTTACCAAGGATTGCAGAAAGGTTATTCATAATAGCCTGCGCAATATCAGGCTTATTCATTGAATATACATGAACATTGGTGATTCCGTTAGCATACAAATCAATAATCTGATCTGTTGCATATGCAATTCCGGCCTGCTTCATAGCTTCCGGATCATTTCCGAAATAGTCAACGAGGCTCTTAAAACGCTGAGGCATAAATGAACCTGACAGTTTTATTGCTCTCGCTACCTGATTGGCATTTGTGATAGGCATAATTCCCGGGAGGACCGGACACTCTACGCCGGTATCACGAAGCTTGTATAAAAAGTTGAAAAACAGATTGTTATCAAAAAACATCTGTGTAGTAAGAAAATCTGCACCGGCCTCAACTTTTTCCTTCAAATGCAAGAGGTCGTCTCTCTGATTAACACTCTCCGGATGAACCTCAGGATAACAAGCCGCACCGATACAAAAATCACTACCGCTTTCCTTGATATCACGAATGAGTTCAATCGCGTGTCTGTAATCCCATGTTGAAGGATCCGATGCCTCAAGCTCGGGAGTAAGATCTCCGCGAAGTGCCATTACATTTTCAATACCTGCTGCCTGAAGGTCGGCAATACGCTGCTTTACAGTAGCCTTGCTCGACGATACACAGGTCAGATGTGCAAGAGTAGGTACATTGTAGCTTTCATTAATATTCTTGGCAATGTCCAAGGTATACTGACTGGTGCCTCCGCCGGCTCCATAAGTAACACTCATAAATGCCGGCTTACATTTAGCGATTTCCTCGGTAGCAAGCTTTACACTTTCAAAACCACTCTCCTTTTTAGGAGGAAATACCTCAAATGAAAGTGACATTTTCTTATTATTTAATATATCAATGATTTTCATTGAATAAGTACCTCTCTTAATCCTTATTGCGACTCGTAACATATGCTATTCATTATGGAAGTATAGCATTATTCATATTGTCTCTGTAGCCTTTGCTATTATATCAAAGCTAATAACTAAATAACAATCATAATAATAGGTTCTGACTATATCGGTATTATATAGTCAGTTATAGGCTGTGGCTATACCCACACTATATGCAACGTTATTTGCAAGCGCTGCATTATAGTTTTATTCTTGTAGACTCGTTGTTTTAGAAAAAAAATCCCTCATCTGTATGACGGTACAGATGAGGGATTTAACAATTACTATATATCTAAAATTAAGCCATTGCGTTTACAGCCTTGGTGATACGAGAAACCTTGCGGGCAACGTTGTTCTTGTGATAAACGCCCTTAGAGCCTGCCATCTCGATAATCTTAGTTGCAGAAAGGAGCTCAGCCTTAGCTGCAGTCTTATCACCTGCTTCGATTGCTGCATAAACCTTCTTGATAGCGGTCTTAACTGCAGACTTCTCAGACTTATTCTTCTCAGCATTGCGCTGGCTTACGAGAATTCTCTTCTTTGCAGATTTGATGTTTGCCATTAGATACACCTCCATTAAAATTTTAATCAGTAAAAAATATAAGGATGTGCTTGGAAACTAATTCGCCTTCCTCACATGCTCTACAGCATAGAACCCATGAGGAAAGCGAACTTGACACGGGAGCTTCTGTACACACACTCAATTAATTTACAGCCTATCAATCCAATTGTCAACATTTACTTTCTGAATTTTCGGCTTTTTTTACAATTTTTCTTCTTATTTATTGTAATCCTCGGGGATACACCCCTCAAACCCTTATTTTACATGAGTTTTGTGTAGATTACGCCGTCTGCCACATCGTCCACTACGCTCTTCTCTACGAACTGCTCGGCAAGCTTAAGTGCAAACTCTACAGACACTCCCATTCCTCTTCCGGTAATCACATTGTCAGACTTGGCAACAGGATCCTGAGTAACAACCGCTCCCTCAAGATGACTCTCAAAAGTAGGATAGCTGCAAGCAACCCTTCCGTTCAAAATTCCTCTGTGACCAAGGATACTGGGTGCAGCACAAATGGCAGCAACATATTTATCAGTCTTGTAGAACTCGTCAATCTTGGCCATAAGCGGCTCACAGGCTTCAAGATTCTGAGTACCCTTAAGTCCCCCGGGGAGCACAATCATATCCACTCCGGCAAAATCAACTTCATCAAACAATACATCAGCAATCACAGGAATATTGTGTGAGCTTACCACCTGCTTATCCTTCATAATCGAAACCATTACAGTCTCAATTCCGCATCTGCGGCAAATATCCACTACGGTAAGTCCTTCGATTTCCTCGAACCCGTCTGCAAGCATTACTACAATTTTAGCCATTTCTTACTCCTCTTTGTCTTTAATTTTTAGCCATCAAATTCACTATTTTTAGCATACAAATTATAGACACTATTACCCGATGTAATAGGTATGCCAAACTTTATTTTTTTAGCGAAATAAGTTATAATTAGTTTGTGTGCGCATGCGATAAAGGACTGCCCTCAGTTCCTTTATACCATAACTCACAGCTGAAATTATAACACATAATATATTGGAGTACACATGGAAATCGAACGTAAATTTC
>JAKSRV010000105.1 GCA_024403435.1 Lachnospiraceae bacterium | reverse complement strand
GGGTTACATCCATACTTTAACTGAATTTCGCTCATTTTCTTCTGTTCCTTTTTTTTAATATATTGTTTTGAATCGTTTTGTATTCCGCAATCGACTGTTTCCATATCAAATCGATTTTTGTATATTGTATCGAACCGGTTCGGGTACATGGGTCGGTTCATTTTATATTAATGTTTGTCAGGATTCTCACCCGGAGGCCACTATGATTCCACTCGCAGACCGTAAAGTAACGTCGGTACTTAACGAGATGCCCTTCCGAGTTTAGTACCGTTACGTTACGACCCGAGCGGAAGCGCGTCTGCGTTGGAACATATGGCCACCGGGTGGTCATTATTACGATTTACACATTTTTATTTACGATTTTAGTTCTTGTCTCGCCTGTAGCAATGTCAATATATCTTACAAAAAGCGATACCTTATTTTCCTCATTGAGGTTGGTCCAAAGCATATCGGTAAATGCATCCATATCATTCTCAATATCTACGATGGTAGGCTCACCTTCATAGCTGGGAAGGGGATTTCCGTCGTGCATATAGGTGTGAATGAAATGTCCCTCACCTGCCTTGGGATTCTCATAGCTGTAAGTAAATCTCTGGCATGAAGAAGGATCGCCGTGATTGCTCTTAAGGATAGACATCTCATAGCAGAACTTGCTGTCTGCAAGATGCATTACAGCTGAAATTCTGGGGGTGAAGTTGGGAGCATCGGGCTCGAACTCTCTGATTCTGAGAGACTGCTCAAATGTCTCACCCTTTGACATACCGTCAAAGATTGTGTCGGTCTGATCACCGTTGGTAACGATTGTATCGGTTCCGAGCACTCTTACAGGAGCGTAAATAATAAGACTGGGATCTTCAAGCTTTGAAGGATCGAATGCCTGGGTTCTGATACCCTGTCCTTCTTCAACAAATACACGGTTACGGCTGTTAGAGCTGCGTCCCATGATGAAATATGCTGTTACTGCTGACTTACCATCGGGAGTAACACCTACTACGATACCTCTTCCGGGGTATGCATTTGTACTGAGTTCCTGCTTCATTGTAGTGCTCATGATAATCTCCTTCTTATAAAAAAATTGATATATTAATACGGATTTCTCCGTTATTAAATCTATGCCTGTTTATTTATATATTTCTGCTCAAAATCCTTCTGTGTCAGAGGCTTGTCAAACAGATATCCTTGAATGTACTTAATCTTGAACTGCTTTACAACATCATATTGCTTTGCAGTCTCAATTCCTTCTACGCATATCTTTACACCGATAGTCTCGGCAAGCTCCGCAACCATCTTTACAAAGGCCTGCGAATAAGCATTCTCAGCCAAATCCTTTACAAAGCTCTGGTCAACCTTAATGACATCAAAAGGTATCTCCCTGATATGATTGAGTGATGAATAACCTGTTCCGAAATCGTCCAATGCTATAGAAACACCAAGCTCTTTTATCCTTGACAGAATTCCGATCATTCTTGCCATATCATTTATTGCAAGGCTCTCGGTAACTTCCAGCGTCAAATTCTTGGGCTCGATTCCGCTGATTTCAATCGCTTCCTCAACCAGCTCTACTATATTGTTCTGGAGCAGCTGTACTACAGAAAGATTTACATTTACCTTCATATAGTCATAGCCCAGGTCATTCCACTTTTTACAGGTCTTGCATGCCTTTACCAGCACATGATGACCTATAGGATTAACCAGTCCCAGATACTCCGCAAGCGGTATAAAATCTACAGGTGATACGAAGCCCATCTGCTCGCTGTCCCAACGAACCAAAGCTTCTGCACCGATACATCTCTTGTCATCACTCTCAGCATCGATAATCGGCTGATAGTACACAAGGAATTCCTCGTAATCACTGTTCTCGGCATCGCGCATGTTCTTTTCCATATCAAGACGTCTGCCTGATGTTGAATCCTGACCCTCGCTGTAATGAGCCATACGGTTTTTACCGCTCTTTTTAGCCTCATACATCGCGATGTCTGCCTTCTTAATCAAATCGGGCACGGAATCACCGTGTTCCGGGAAATTTACTATACCGATACTGGTAGTGCAGTAATAATCAGCATCCTTGAGATACCAGGGGCTGCTGAATATATTTTTTATATCTTCCAAAATACCGTCCAGTCGCTGGAAAGCTGCCGGAGGTACCAGAATGACAAATTCATCACCGCCCATACGATAGCAGGTGTTCTCGATACCGCGAACACCTCTCATTGCATTGGCGATTGATTTGAGCAGTACGTCTCCATACTGATGTCCGATTCCGTCGTTTATATGCTTGAAATCATCCAAATCCAGATAGATTAAAGCACCCTGTGAGCCGTCACGCTTGGTCGCATCAACCAGTCGCGCCAAATCTCTCTCACAGCACATACGGTTATACAATCCCGTCAGGAAATCCGTAAATGCCTGACGCTCGATTTTTCTCTGATAAAGCTTGTGGTCCGTGATATTGGTCATCGCGTACAGAATTGCTTCCGAGCCGTCGACCCACTCTACGGGCTTGTAGCTTACTTCATACCAGCTTGAATTTCTGGCATTAAATATTTCAAACGAATTGTCGGAGCTTGCAAAATTCGCTCCGCTGGAAATCATCAGCTGAAGTCTTCCGTTTTCCCACTCCTCGCCGAAGGTCTCCATCAACATACGATTGTAGAAAAGCACCTTGCCGGTTGCATTACTTGTAAGATATACCGCCACACCTACATTGTTGAGTATTTCCTCCAACGCACGAAGCGAACCTGCCAAGGAGTTCTTGTTTATCCTTGAGATAAGAAGACTCTGAATAACTCTTGCCGCATCCGATATGAATTTCACTTCATCACGTGTCCAGCTGTGATCTTCACATCTGTACTCCACCGAAGCATACATCATACCGCTGCCATCCTGTCTACGGATGAGCGGAAGAAGCATAATTGCATTAATTCTGCAATCTGCAATAAGTTTGTTTTCAGCCTTGCCGACACTGTCCGAGGATACTATGAGCGGTGCATCTGAGTGCGCAAAAGGATACGCATTTACCACTCTCTCCGAAAAGACGGGGAACATCCCCTTTCTGTGATCCTCGGCTATCACTTCCATCGTATCACCGGTAGAATCAACACGAATGATCTGTGCATATTCCGCACCTATATACTCTCTGACAATCTTGAGCCACTGAAGCATTATCACCTCAGAGCGCGAATTATTATCAAGCAGCTGTAAAATCTGCGTAGTAGCCTCTAATGTATGAAATGCCTGGGTAATCTCTTCCTTGGCATTGTTGCTGCGCATATTTTCCAGCTCGGCGTCCCTCTGAATCACTCTGTCAATGTACAGAATGTTACAGGTATCTCTGAGCAAATCCATTCGATCGGCAAATTCACCCTCTGACAGACTTCCGGAAGCCGCCACTATCCAATAAGACAAAATCTTGGTTTTGTGGCTTATTGAGATTGCTCCCAGCCATAATCCTTCCGGCATCTCCTCCGGCTCAGCGCGAAGGAAGCTGACATCCTCTATGGTGTCTCCACCAACCGCATCAAGCAGTTCTTTGATTACATCACTGGCAATCAGCTGATTGCTCCAATCCGCGTCATCAGTGATTCCCGCAAGTTTGCCGCAGGCATGTACAATATTTAATTGATTATCCAAACATATAGTCAGACACTTACCGATTCTGCTGAATTCTTCCTGACAGCGCTTCAGTTCGTTGCGTCCGATTATATCATTAATCCCAATAAACTCTGCCATAGCACCACTTTCTCTGTGTACAACGAAATCTATATAATTCCGCCCCCAATGGACATAGTTAGACAGAATTAATTTTAACACAAAAAGAAGTCGCTTTCAATTGAAAGCGACTTCCATATTTGCATATAAATAAGCGATTTTTCTTTATTACAGCAAGGTAATTAGTTAACCTCGATGCTGTAGTTGGGAGCTTCCTTGGTGATGTGAATATCATGAGGATGGCTCTCCTTAAGTGAAGCTGCAGAAATCTTGACAAATCTGCCGGTCTCGGTAAGCTCGGGAATGGTAGCAGCTCCACAGTAACCCATACCTGATCTGATACCACCGAGAAGCTGGAAGATAGTATCTTCTACGCTGCCCTTGTAAGCAACACGTCCTTCTACGCCTTCGGGTACAAGCTTCTTAGCATTCTCCTGGAAGTAACGGTCCTTAGAACCATTCTCCATAGCAGCGATAGATCCCATGCCTCTGTATACCTTGTACTTTCTTCCCTGATAAAGCTCGAAGTCTCCGGGGCTCTCTTCGCATCCTGCGAACATTGAACCCATCATGCAGACAGCACCGCCTGCTGCGATAGCCTTAACGATATCTCCTGAATACTTAATACCACCATCGGCGATAATCGGAACACCAAACTCCTTAGAAGCCTTGTATGCTTCCATGATAGCGGTAACCTGAGGAACACCGATACCTGCAACAACACGGGTAGTGCAGATAGATCCGGGTCCGATACCAACCTTAACTGCATCAGCGCCGGCCTTCATAAGGTCTCTTGCGCCTTCATAAGTAGCAACATTACCTGCGATAACCTGAAGCTCAGGATACTTCTCCTTAATCATAGATACGCAGTTGAGAACGTTCTGTGAGTGACCGTGTGCTGAGTCAAGAACAACAACGTCAACATGAGACTTAACAAGAGCGTCAACTCTCTCAAGGCAGTTAGCGGTAATACCTACTGCTGCACCGCAGAGAAGTCTTCCCTGTGAATCCTTAGCAGCAAGGGGATACTTGATAGCCTTCTCAATATCCTTGATAGTGATGAGTCCCTTGAGGTTGAAATCATCATCAACGATAGGAAGCTTCTCCTTACGTGCCTTGCCAAGAATCTGCTTTGCTTCTTCAAGAGTGATGCCTTCCTTAGCGGTAACAAGGTTCTCGCTGGTCATGCACTCGCTGATTTTCTTGGTATAATCAGTCTCGAACTTGAGGTCACGGTTGGTAATAATACCAACAAGCTTCTTGCCCTCTGTAATAGGAACACCTGAGATACGGAACTTAGCCATAAGAGCATCTGCATCCGCAAGTGTTGCTGTGGGAGGAAGTGAAAAAGGATCGGTGATAACACCGTTCTCTGAACGCTTTACCTTGTCAACCTCTTCTGCCTGTGCCTGGATTGACATATTCTTGTGAATAATACCGATACCACCCTGTCTTGCCATAGCAATTGCCATGCGGTGCTCAGTAACAGTGTCCATACCTGCGCTCATGAGCGGTATGTTAAGGCGAATCTTCTTGGTAAGCCAAGTAGATACATCAACCTGGTTGGGTACTACCTGAGAATAAGCCGGAACGAGTAACACATCATCAAATGTGATGCCATCACCAATAATCTGTGCCATTTTCTGCCTCCTGTAAATAATCTTTGTTTTTATGGAAAATTTTTAATACTATAAATCATTTCAAAAGTTTTTTCAAGCAACACTTTACACAAGAAAAAACTATTTTCTGACAATTAAGTGTGTAAATTGCAAATCCTTCGCGAATATGTACTTTAGCCCGCTAATTCGTCAAACTAATTAATCGTTAAATACCTTTCTGGGCAGAGCATTTTTCATAACTTTGACCATTTCTTCGCTGGGACTGAAGATAACCTGATCCTTATTTTCGAAGAAAATAACATAGCGACGATCGGGCTTTTCCTCGATGCCGATTCCGTAATTGACTGCCTTCTCACTTACCTTGCCGAACTTGTCGAGATGATAAGATTTGATAGGTGCCACAACCTGAATCTTTTCAAAAGAATAGGTCGCTACTCTCTTTCTCTTCTCCTGATTGTAGATGCGGTCGATTACAATCTCCTTATCCAAATAGAGATACTCATATTCAACATTGATATATCCACTTACTACATATGCTCCTACAGAAGCTGCTGCAGCAAAAAGAGCTATCCAAAATTGCCAGAATATAAATGCAACAGCTACAAGCAAAACAGCAAGCACTATCAATGCCACCCTACCGATCTCAGCCTTAATATTTTTCTTGCCCTTAACAAGGCACTCTACATATGAATCCATCACTGTTCAATCCCTCCGATTTCTTTGAGATATCTCGCAAGTGCATCCTGCCATGTGGGCAGAGGCTCAAAACCATTCTTCACAAGCTTGCTCTTATCGAGTCTGCTGTTGAAAGGTCTGGCCGCCTTCGAAAGACCATACTCTGCAGTTGTAACAGGTACAACGTTGGTAGACATTCCTGCCTGCTTGTATATCTCGCAGGTAAAATCATACCATGAAATATAACCACCCTCATTTGTAGCATGATAGTAACCGTACTTATCGGTCAAAATCATATCTACGAGAAGTCTTGCCAAATCATAAGTATAAGTAGGTGTACCAATCTGGTCGTTAACCACTCTTACCGTGTCATGAGTCTTGCCGACATTTATCATAGTCTTAATAAAGTTCTTACCGTTAAGTCCGAATACCCACGCGATACGCACGATAAAATATTTTTCCAGCACGGAAGCCACTGCCTGCTCGCCCTCATACTTGGTCTGACCATATACATTGAGTGGCTTGTATTCTTTGCAGTCAGGGTCCCAGGGTTCGGTACCCTGTCCGTCAAACACATAATCTGTGCTGAGATAAAGCATCTTGGCATCAATAGCCTTGCAAGCCTTGGCAATGCTTTCGCTACCGCCTGCATTAATAGCTCTGACCTTATCCTGTTTATCCTCATCCTCTGCAAGATCGACTGCAGTCCAGGCTGCACAATGAATCACTGCATCAGGCTTAATATCGCTTATAATCTTTTCAACTGCCTGCGCATCTGTAATATCCATACTTACATAAGGCATACTTACAACTGCACTTCCGTCAGCTATTCCCGCATACTCCGGTGCAATGTCGGAACCTACTCCTTCGATGCCTCTTTTAGCCAATTCATTCATTACGTCGTGGCCCAACTGACCGCCGACTCCGGTAACAAGAATCTTCATAATAAATCCCAATTCCTTATTAATATGTATTATTAAGCGACTGCCGCAAGACAATCGCCTCATTATTCTGCATAAACTCTGCTATTATAAATATACTTTTATTACAGACTTCAAGCAATGCTTTTTTTCTTATAATTCTCTTAAGAATTTCCGCAAAATAAAAGAGCAGCCGAATCTTCAGCTGCTCTTATAATTATTATTTTGTCCGATACTCAGATTACTCTTCAGTATCTGCAACTTCAGCTACAACTTCGCCGGTAATCTCTTCCTCTTCGAAATCGCTGAAATCGATGGTGTCATTAATATCGGTAGTAAGATTGGTATTGCGATATCTCTTGAGACCTGTACCTGCAGGAATCAACTTACCGATAATAACGTTCT
>JAKSRV010000104.1 GCA_024403435.1 Lachnospiraceae bacterium | reverse complement strand
TCCGCAAAAATTTTTAGATTGTCATTACATGAAAGTCTTTCATATAAACCAAAAGAATCCATCATGATTCCTATCTTTTTCTTATCTTCTCCGGTCAGTTTATTTACCGGTTTGCCCATCACCTTCACATTTCCCGAATCAAAGATAAGCTGATCTGTCAGGATTTTTATCAACGTGGTTTTACCTGCACCGGAAGGTCCAAGCAGACCAAATATCTGTCCTTCCTCAATATCCAGATTTATTCCATTCAATACATTTTTGTCGCCAAAACTTTTAAGAACTTCCTCGCAATGAATCATAAAAATATGCCTCCGTTTCTTTGTTGATAACAAAGTAACAGAGGCAAAAACATTTTACTATAACCTATGACATGAGTTGCCAATATCGATACATAAGTTGCCAATATAATATCCCATAAAAATAACCCTCCCTATCGGACTTTATTTTGTCCGCTAAAGAGGGTAAATATTAATGTCCACCTATTTCTATCAAATCGTAATAATCATTTCTGTGCCTTCATTCTCTGTAGACTCCACACTCAGTTCATGCTCCAATCTGTCACACAGGCGCTTGCACAGATATAGTCCCATTCCTGTCGACGCGCTCACATTTCTTCCGTTGGTGCCTGTAAATCCTTTATCAAACGCACGGCCCAGCTCACTGCTATTCATTCCGATACCATTATCCTTAATATGCAAAGCGACCGAATCGGCTTCTTCAGTCACAAATATTTCAAGTGAAAGAGTACAGTCCTCCTTGGCATATTTGATACTGTTATCAATAATCTGACTCATTATAAACGCAAGCCATTTACCGTCACTGAACACCTTCTTGGCAGGACTCATATCATGAATATCAACGCTCGCTCGTTTCTCACGAAGGATTCTTTTTTTATCATAAATAACCGAGCTCGCAATCTCCTCAAGATCCAATTCTTTGATGATATAATCCTTCTCCACAGCCTCGCTTCTGGCAAAAAAGAGCGCCTGCTCCACATAATTTTGGATACGCTTAATCTCCGCATCGATACCCACTTCTCTGACTGCCTCGTCACGATGATTTTCTATAATCATCCCCGCTGTGGCAATCGGTATTTTTACCTCATGCACCCATGTCACGATGTAGTCTCTGTACTCTTCGCTGCGACGTCTGTAATCCGCAATATTATCAGCCATCGACTGTTCCATCTGCTTGATAATCGCTATATAAATCTGCTGGTCGCTACTACTTGCAGGCTCGAGCAACTCCGGAAGCAGATATTTTTTATCAAGAGATTCCATTGATGTCTCTAATGTCGTCACAAATTTCTTGGTCTTTCGGTAATCTAAAAAAGTACCCAGAAAAATCGTAATCGTAATTGCTATTCCAACATAAATCATCAGCGTCGCCGACCCCTTCATGGTAAGCAGCATTATCTCCAATGATGATACAAGGAATAGCCAAATGGCTAACCATCCGGCATGTTCTCTCAAATACTTAAAATAACTCATATTCCCTCACAGAACTGTTACTCACATTTTTATACCAACTGGTATCCCATGCCACGCTTTGTCACGATAGCATCGGTGATTCCGATGGACTCCAGCTTACCTTTAATACGAGTCATATTAACAGTCAAAGTATTGTCATCTACAAAGGCTTTATTATCCCACAGATAATCTATGATATCCTCTCTCGATACAATCTCTCCCTGATGCTGTACCAGAATCTTCATTATCTGAAGTTCATTCTTTGACAGCTCCTTGGACTCGTCTCCGGAAGTGATTTTTCCTCGTGCATAATCGATGGTAAAAATCGCATCATTGGCGGTATTAACGGTCACTTCGTCGGCAGCTGCATTTTCTTTGTACACTCGCTTCATTACCATCTCAATACGCGCAAGAAGAATCTGCGGATTAAACGGCTTGGGTACAAAATCGTCCGCACCGTTGGTAATGCACAAAAGCTCTGTCATCTCTGAATTATTACTGGTAATCATGATTACCGGTGAATCTGTCTCAGCGCGATATGCCTTACAAACGTGAGATCCGTCTATTCTGGGAAGTCCGATATCCAAGAGTAAGAGGTGTAAATTTTCTTCCAAAAGAAGCTTTACCAGAAAGCTCTCAGGCTTTCCCACATACTCCTCCACCTCAAAATATCTCACTTCATAACCGTTGGTTTCGAGGAAATATTTAAGCTCTTCGCCAAGCTTTTTATCATCCTCAAGTATTCCTATTTTACGCATTACATCAACCCCTCATCAGTACTTTTTCATGACAAATGCTTATCACACACTCGAACTTTTTATTTTTCCGCACCGATTACAACTCTGCGGCAAGCCTCATAAGTAAGCAGGCAATAACCTCCGTATACAAGTATCATTACGAGTACTGCAACAGCGGTTCCGCTGAACATTCTGGTCATTCCGATGGCAACCAGCACACCCTTGGCATATCTGAGTGTAAATACAGAATGAATAAATCCGATTGCAAGCGGTAAAGCAAAGTTGAAAATTGTCTGTGCAAAAAGAGCATGTTCGCGCATTTTGCGATCAGCACCTATCCTCATTAGTATACTGTATTTGTCAACAGAATCCATACTGTCTGACAAAATTTTGAGTGCAATGACTGCCGCGCCGGTAATAATAAATACAATTCCGATATAAAGTACTATGAAAACCACTGATACCGAGATACCTACGCTGTCCTCACGCACCTGAGTTTTGGTAGTGTACAGTGCCTCATAAACCTCCTCATCAAGGTTGTCAAAAATACTTGCAAAAATGTTATCTCCTACCAATACAGAGTACTCTGTTCCGTCTGTTTCCACTTCTGTAACTGCCAACAATTCTTCACTGTAATCACCTGCAAAAATAGATCCTGCCAATTCAAATGCATCTGCATTTTCGTCAATAACAGCATCGGGAACCACCATCACACCCACTGCCGCTGTCATGCCTGACATCAACACATATTCCTCTACGCATTTATCATATCCGCTTACGAGATTTACATTGTTAACGGTAATAACATTTCCTCTTTTGATAGCTTCGTTGAGAATGTCTCCAAGTATATCAAAATCGCATATCTCTGCGTATTCATTATCGGCAAGAACAATTGGCTTTCTGCCATACATTTCCTCGAGCATATTGTAATCTGACAGTCTCACAACATTTTCGAATGAATCCCACTTTGCATAAGGAAATGTATTCTGCGCCATATCCATAGCTGCATTTACAGTCGATGCAATGGTAATCTGACTTGACCAATACATAGGAACTTCGCAGTACTCCTGCATTATCTCATTAGGTTCGTAACCATATTCAATCAACAGATCCGATACAGTACCGCCGACATTCTCTGCAGATACATCTACCGGAGTAGAATTCTTCAATCTGTTGTTGAGATATCCGTTCATCGAAAATCCTACAGAAAATGCGCATATAGCGATGAACAGTAAAACACTGATCATTGAAAATGATATGGCAGACGAATTGATATTGTGACCAAACTGTGCCGCAACAAATGCATTCAGTTTGTTAAAATAAAAGCCCTTGAACCTTTTGAGCAGTGCAGGTAAAAATCCTGCCAGCGAAAAGAAAAACAGGAAGTTTCCCACCATACCGGCAATAATCGCAGCGATAAATTCTCTCATGCTCAGAGCTCTTCCTCTGAAGCCGATTTCTATGTAACAGAAAATTAAAGCTGCTACCGATACTATAAATAATGCAACTGAAAGCTTAGTATTTTTGATAAGCTTCTTCTCCGCACTCTTTTTTGCATTTAAAAGGTCGATCAGCTGATATTTTGTCAATGTCTTTGCATTGAAAATCAATACAACCAAAAAGATTATTGCAAAATAAACAACAGTTCTTACGAGTACCGCTACTGAAAAAGAAAATCTGTATGCACTCAAATCCACCTCGAACATTTTCCCTACAATAATAGACAGAAACTGAGATCCCAGCACACCGACCAGCAGACCTGCTGTCAAAGAAACAGCACCAACCAGGATAGTTTCGATAGAAAGAATTTTAGCAACCTTTTTCTTTCCCATTCCAAGCATCATGTAAACACCAAATTCTTTTTTACGACGCTTGATAAGAAAGTTATTTGCATATACCATCAGCAGACCAAGGATTACAGCAACAACAACCGATATCATTTCAATAATCTGCACAAGCGTTTTCATCGAGCTGCTCTGAGGTGCAACTATAGTCTCCATAAAGCTCTGAGACCCTACAGAATTGAACATATAGAATATAGCAACACCGATAATGAGTGTAAAAAAGTACACACCGTAATCTTTGCTGCTCTTTTGAATATTGCGAAGCGCAGTCTTAAATGAGTTCACTTAAATCACCTCCGAGTACTGTGGTTACATCGATAATTCTTCCGAAGAATTCCTTTCTGGATTCGCCGTCATTTCTGATCATCTCATTAAAAATCTTACCGTCCTTAATGAAAATGATTCTTGACGCATAGCTTGCACTGAAGGCGTCATGTGTAACCATCAAAATGGTAGAATTCAGTTCTCTGTTCATCATATCGAGGCTCTCAAGCAGTGCCTTGGAAGATTTGGAATCAAGTGCACCGGTAGGTTCATCCGCAAGTATCAGCTTAGGCTCGGTGACTACCGCTCTTGCTGCTGCCACACGCTGCTTCTGTCCGCCCGACATGTGATAAGGATATTTATTCAACACCTCGCTGATTCCCAGTGTCTCTGCCACTGACTTAATCTTTGTATCAATCTCTGCATGCTTTTTCTTCTGAATAGACAGTGCCAGAGATATATTTTCATATGCGGTCATAGTATCCAGGAGATTGAAATCCTGAAAAATAAATCCAAGCTCATCTCTTCTGAAGGCATCCAGTTTCTTGCCCTTTAAGTTATTGATATTCACACCGTTAATCATTACCTTACCGGCAGACAATCTGTCGATTGTAGAAATGCAATTAAGAAGTGTAGTCTTACCGCTTCCGCTGGCACCCATGATTCCGATAAATTCGCCCTCTTCAACCGAGAAGCTCACATCGTTAAGAGCCTTGGTGATATTACCCTTTTCTCCGTAATATTTTTCTGCATTGATTACTTCTAAAACCTTACTCATTCTTACTCCCTCATATTTCCTGCGCCTTTGGCACGTTTATTGATTAACTTTGATGACACCATAATAATTGATTGCCTGTATAGTATCCATAGATGTATCTTACAGAAACCTTACAATTTTGTAAGGTTATATTGCTAAACATGATATAAGTAGCACAGCGTAACGTCCTCGCATGGCACTCCGTCAGTACCGAATTTTCTACAATTTATCTGATAAATAAAAATATATTAGTGCATTAAAAAATCCGTCCTGCCGCAAAGCAGAACGGATTGAATTTTGTCATATCAACTATTCAGATATCAACTGTCAGCGTATCCCATATTTACTTTTCCATGCTGTACTTGGTGAGAATCTTCTCGAACTCGCCAATCTCAACCGGTCTTGAGAAAAGATATCCCTGAAGACCTGTAAATTCAAACTTACTTATCATTCTCCAGATATCGTCAGTCTCAACGCCCTCTGCAACGGTCTTGTAACCGATACGGTTGCACATCAGACCTACACTCTCAACAATCGCATAATCGATATCGGTACTGCTGTTACCCAGACCTCTGATAAATGATTGATCGAGCTTTACAATATCAATGTCGATATTGTGAAGAGTCCAGAATGATGAATTACCGGTTCCAAAGTCATCAAGGGCAATCTTGACACCCTTACTCTTTAACATCTCGAAAGATTTCTTTACCAAATTGGTATCAACGTTCAGCACGCTCTCGGTGAGCTCTACCGTGATGTACTCAGGATTCACACCATACTCATCAATAGTCTTTATTATCGAAGGTACAAACTGTGACTCCTCAAGCTGAAAATATGATACGTTAAAGCTTACACTGAATTGCTTATATTTTTTCTGCCATATCGAAGCCTGCTTGATAGCTTCGCGCATTACAAAATTACCAACCTCTATAATTCCGCCGTTCTTCTCGAGAATAGGAATAAACTCATCCGGATAGCAATTTCCGATGGCATCATTGGGTGCATTCCATCTAAGTAATGATTCACAGCCAACTACCGTATCACCAGTATTGGATAAGATAGGCTGATATACCAGATAAAATCCCTTGCAGCCATTCTTGATACTGCGAAGCAAAGTCTCTGATACAGTATTCTTTCTAATCTGCTTCTGCTCTATCTCCTCAGAGTAAATAGACATTCCTGTCTTATATTTCTCCTTGGCATATAACAAACTAAGCTCTGCTTTACTGATCATGTCGGCAGCATTATCTTTCGGCATAACCTGTACTATTCCGGCTGAAGCACTGAAGCTGATTAATCCTTCCGCACTCTCCGCATCACCGCAGATTCTATTTACTTTATTATATATTTTGGACATTTCCTGCACGGATACATTTTTACCATATACAGCAAACTCATCACCACGGAATCTGTATACTTCCATTCCGGGGCTGTTGTCCACAATGGCATCCGCCAAATATTTCAATATGCTGTTGCCGTATCTGAGTCCGTGACGGCTGTTGATATTTCTAAGTCCGTCAGCGCCAATAAGCATTAAGCTTCCACTGTCATCAAAGGATTTGCGGAGAAGTTCTGTACCGGTCAGCAAATGTGTCAGTTCATCATACTTGCTCTGATTGTCCAGTCTCGTCATCATTCCCGCAAAAACAGTCGGCTTGCCGTCAGCATCCTTGATAACCGAACCTCTGCACTCTACCCATACATATTCGCCGTATCTGTCCTTGGCCCTGTATTGACAATTATGCTGTTCGGATCTGCCCTCAAATACAGCGGCGATATCATCCGTATACAATTTTCTGTCGTCCGGATGTATATGCTCTATCCATACTGCGGATGCATCTTCGATGTACTCGTCCTCAAGTCCCCAGAATTTTACCGCCTGCTTGGACCATCTTGATAAGCCGGTGTTCATATCGCAGACATATATAAATGTATTCTCAGACGCATTAGCAAATGCATCGAATAAGTAATTATCTAATATTTCGCTCATGCGTCCTCCTTCTTCTCAATAAAATACAGATATTGTATCTGCAGATTCCCTTATATAATACTATATCTGAAATCGATTTCTTTCACAATTAGGAGACTTTTAGATTTTTCGGTCTTCTATCCGTCATTATCACAATAAAAATATAAATATCCGCCTTTATCTGCGCTCAGACGGTGATATTCCAAACTGCCTCTTGAATAACTTCGAGAATTGAAATTCGTCGTAAAAACCATAGCTCAATGCTATGTCGTGCAGACTTCTTCCGGG
>JAKSRV010000103.1 GCA_024403435.1 Lachnospiraceae bacterium | reverse complement strand
AGCCTGAGCATTATCTTCTTAAGGAAAATGAGCCTATGGCTATCGGACCTTATGCTGTATCTAATTACTGCATGGAGTCAAAGAAGGCACATGCCGAGGCTATGATTAATGCCAAGAAGGTTATCCTTGACGTAGCTAAGGAATTTGAGGCTATTACAGGTCAGAAATACGGCTTCTATGAAGGTTATCAGCTTGAGGATGCCGAATATGCAATCGTTGCAATCGGTTCTGTATGCGGTACTGTTAAGGATGCTGTAGATAAGCTTCGTGCACAGGGTGTTAAGGCAGGCTTGCTTAAAATCCGTGTATTTAGACCTTTCCCCGGCGAGGAATTCGCTAAGGCACTTAAGAATTGTAAGGCTGTAGCACTTATGGACAGATCTGAGAGCTACAGTGGTAACGGCGGACCTATCGGCGCAGAGCTTGGCGCTGCTATGTATCGTGAAAAGTGCACTGCCGAGACAGTAAATATTATGTATGGTCTTTCGGGCAGAGATGTAAAGGTAGAAGATATTGTTGGCGTATACGAGAATCTTCAGAAGCTCGCTGCCGGTGAAATTAAGTATGATCAGTATCCTTACCTTGGACTTAGAGAATAATGAGGAATAAATAACATGGAACAGAGTGTTTTTAATTTTAAGGAAATCCAGGAGCGTGAGGAACGTCTTGCTCCCGGACATAGAATGTGTGCAGGCTGCGGCGGAACTATCGCAGTAAGAAACGTACTCAAGGCACTTCATCCCGGAGATCATGCTGTAGTAGGTAATGCTACCGGATGTCTTGAGGTATCTACATATACATATCCTTATACCGCATATCAGGATAGCTATATCCACACTGCATTTGAAAGTGCAGGTGCGACCCTCTCAGGCGTAGAGACAGCTTATAATGCTCTCAAGAAGAAGGGTAAGGTTAAGGATAACTACAAGTTTATTACCTTCGGCGGAGACGGTGGTACATACGATATCGGACTCCAGTCATTGTCCGGAGCAATGGAGCGTGGCCATGATATGGTATATGTATGCTATGATAACGGTGCATATATGAATACCGGTATTCAGAGATCTTCAGCTACTCCTCAGTATGCTGATACCACAACCACTCCTTCAGGAACTTATTCAAACGGTAAGCCTCAGTCAAGAAAAGATTTGGCTTCTATTATCGCTTCACATAATATTCCTTATGTAGCTCAGACTACTATGGTGTCTAACCTTAAGGATCTGTATACCAAGTCTGAGAAGGCAATTTATACTCCCGGAGCAGCATTCCTCAATATCCTTGCGCCTTGTCCCAGAGGTTGGAGATATGATACTCCCGATCTTCCTGAGATCTGTAAGTTGGCTGTTGAGACTTGCTATTGGCCTTTGTTTGAGGTTGTTGACGGTAAGTGGATTTTGAACTATAGACCCAAGAACAAGCTTCCCCTTGAGGATTTCCTTAAGAAGCAGGGACGCTTTAAGCATCTTTTCAAGCCCGGAAACGAGTACTTGCTTGAAGCATTCCAGCAGGAGGTTGATCGTCGCTGGGAAGAGCTTCAGATCAGATGTGATTCATGAGTGATAACGTAAAAGATTTGATTGAAGAAATCAATTATTTTTCAGATGATGAATATGAAAAGCGACGCGAGGCCCGTAAGGCTCGCGTCGAGAAAGAGAAAAAACGTCAGTTACTTTACAGAAAATTATTTGTAGCAGGAATTGGCGTTATTCTTGTTGCGATAATAATTGGAATATTGGTTGGCGTGATTTCATGTTCGGTGAAAAGACATTCTGAAGCGTCAGTTACAAATACCGATAATCAGGCCGGTGACTTAAATATAATTATCCCTACAGATATAAATGTTGGCTTGCCGGATGAGATGGTCGCTGAAATAAATAAGCCTGATACGGTATATAATTCACAGGGAAAAGAAAGACTTTTTACCTTAGATGCCGATGATTACGTATTTACTGAAAGTGCAAATACTACAGGTGTCACCTATAGCGGATTTTACAGTCAGTACGCCATTATTATTGATGTCGATAACAAGGATATTCTGGCAGCTACACAGGGATATGCGAGAATGTATCCTGCATCAATGACCAAGGTTATGACTGTTCTTACCGCAAGACAGTATATTACGGATGAAGAATTGGACAACTATATTGAGATTACGCAGGATGCTACAGATTATGCTTTTGCACACGGTTGTTCGGCAGTTAATTTTACTGTAGGTGAGAAGGTTACAATCAGAGATTTGTTTTACGGAACAATACTCAAATCAGGCGCCGACGCGGCATATATGCTTGCTGTATATGTAGCAGGTTCGCATGAAGAGTTTGTGAAGCTTATGAATGAGAACTGCGAGGCATTGGGAATCTCTGAAACCACTCATTTCAGTAATTGTGTAGGTATTCATACCGAAGACAACTATTCAACCTGTTATGATATGGCTGTTATTATGACAGCTACCGTACAGGATGAGTTCCTTCAGGAAGTAATGGATGCACGAAAGTATACGACATCATGTACTGTTGAGAATGAAAACGGTATTACAATTTCAAATCTTTTCCTTAGAAGAATTGAAGACTTTGTGACCGGTGGATATGTATGCGCAGCCAAGACAGGATTTGTAAATCAGTCCGGTAACTGTGCTGTCAGCTATATGCAGGGAGATGACGGTAAAAATTATGTATGTGTTACAGGTCATGGTGGTTCTGCTTGGCAGGAGGTATATGACCATATAGCACTTTATAATATTTATGTGTCGGGTAATACCGGATTTTCGGGAGCTGTTAAAAAAGCAGCACAATAAATAAATGAATTATAATTGTAGGAGCCGATTTGTAAGGTTAGGCCTTATAAAATCGGCTTCTGTATACTAACAGTGAAAGTATAATCGGGGATTGATATGGCAGAAAACAGAGTTGTTGCGTATGTTGATGGAAGCTACAGCGATGCGGCTCAAAAATATGCATTCGGATGTGTTTTTATTCTTGAGGACAATAGGATATTTACTGCTTTTGGTAACGGCGATAACCCTGAATCTTTGAAGCAAAGAAATGTTACCGGAGAGATGTTGGGAGCAATGTATGCTGTACAGTGCGCACGCAGCAGTGGATATTCGGCTATAGATATTTATTATGATTACAGCGGTATAGAAATGTGGGTTACCGGTGGCTGGAAGGCTAAAAATGAGCTTACACAGAAGTATTCACAGGCTATGAGATCCTGGGGAACTACCATCAATATCAGATTTCACAAGGTAGAAGGACATACCGGAGTAAAGTACAATGAATTGGCCGATAAAATGGCTAAACGCGGAATAGAAGAAGGTGCGGGCATTCCCGCTTTTTGTAATATTGAATTGTTGGAGCAGTATTTTGAGTAATATGAATGAAGCAGTAAGAATAAATAAATATATAGCTTCCTGCGGTATATGCTCAAGAAGAGACGCCGATAAGTTGATTGATGAGGGTAAGGTCTATATAAATGGCCAAAGAGCTACCTCGGGACAGAAGGTTGACGGCAGTGAATCTATAACCGTGAACGGTAAAGTGTTAAATGGTCCGGACAAAAAGGTGGTTTTGGCTTTTTACAAGCCGGTTGGAATTACCTGTACCGAAAGGGATCCTCATGCTGAAGCGGTTATAAATGATATTGTAAAATATCCTGTAAGAGTGACCTATGCAGGTAGACTTGATAAGGAATCGGAAGGGTTGCTTCTGCTTACCAATGATGGTGATTTGATAGATAAAATGATGAGAGGCGCCAACGCACATGAAAAAGAATATGTTGTGCGTATAGATAAGAAGGTGTCCGATGAGATGCTTGCCAGATTCGAAAAAGGAATTTATCTGAAGGATTTGGATGTTACGACCAGACCTGCTAAGGTTGAGAAAATCTCTGAGTATACATTTAAAGTGATTATATCGCAGGGATTGAATCGACAGATAAGGCGAATGTGTCAGGCATGTAATTGTAAAGTTACAAGCTTAAAGCGCATAAGAGTTGTTAATGTATTGCTTGATGAACTTAAGAGCGGTCAGTTTAGAGAACTGAACGAGGCAGAGATTATGTCGCTCAGAGAAGCTTTACAGTAAGTATTAAGGCTTGTAAAAAGTATAAATGTTTTCTGTAAATATATAGGTTTGGCGTAAAATATATGGTATTACATTAAGCATTAGGTTATACGGTAAGTATAGAGGAACTTGGATTATATGAATGATTCTAAAACTAACAGAATGAAAGAACTCGTAGATATTTTGAATAAGGCATCGGAGGCATATTATGCCAAGGATACCGAAATTATGAGTAACTATGAGTATGATAAATTGTATGATGAACTGGTTGAATTGGAAAAAGAAACAGGTATTACAATGTCCGGCAGCCCTACTGTCAATGTCGGATATGCTGCTGTTGCGGAGTTACCCAAAGAAAGCCATGCATCGCCTATGCTTTCGCTCGATAAGACCAAGAGCCGTGAGGATTTGAGAGCGTGGTTAAACGGTCATGAGGGTATTTTGTCTTGGAAGCTTGACGGACTTACTATTGTTCTTACTTACAACAATGGTAAGCTTGAAAAGGCAGTTACGAGAGGTAACGGTGAAATCGGTGAAGTTATTACTCCGAATGCAAAAGTATTTAAGAATATTCCTCTTGAAATCGGATTTAAGGGAGAACTGGTTCTTCGCGGAGAAGCCGTTATTAGTTATTCTGATTTTGAAAAAATCAATGCTCAGATTGATAGTGAGACGGAAAAGTACAAGAATCCCAGAAACCTGTGCAGCGGTTCTGTAAGACAGCTCAATAATGAGATCACAGCTAAGAGAAATGTCAGATTTGTGGCTTTTAATCTTGTATCTGCTGTTGAGAACGGCGTGGATTACGATATGAATAACAGCAGAAGCAAAAGCTTTGATTTCCTTGAGGAGCAGGGCTTCGAAGTCGTACAAAGAAAAATGGTTTCGGAGGATAATATACTTGATGCCATAGAATATTTTGCCAAGGCAATAGAAAACTATGATATACCGTCAGATGGATTGGTTCTTACATATGAGGATATTGCTTACGGTGCATCTCTTGGCAGAACGGCCAAGTTCCCGAGACATTCGATTGCTTTTAAGTGGGCGGATGAGACTGCAGAGACTATATTGAGAGAGATTGAGTGGAGCGCCAGTAGAACGGGACTTATCAATCCTGTGGCTATATTTGATCCGGTTGAGTTGGAAGGTACTACAGTTACCAGAGCATCGGTTCACAATGTAAGTATTGTAAGAGAACTTAAGCTTGGAATCGGAGACAGGATTCGTGTATATAAGGCGAATATGATTATTCCTCAGATTTCGGAAAATCTAACTTGCTCCGGAAATGTTGTTATTCCCGATGTATGCCCCGTGTGTGGCAAAGAGACCAAGATAAAGGCAGTTAATGAGGCGCAGACACTTAACTGTATCAATGATGAATGCCCTGCAAAACAGATTAAGTCCTTTGCACAGTTTGTAAGCAGAGAGGCTATGAATATAGACGGTTTATCGGAAGCCACACTTGAAAAGCTTATTGATTGCGGATTTATACATGAGTATTCGGATTTATATAAGCTTGAAAGATTTAAGGATAGAATAGTCAGATTTGAGGGATTCGGTGAAAAGTCATATGAAAATCTGATATCTGCAATAGATGCGTCAAGGAAAACGACTTTACCCAGAGTGATATTCGGACTGGGTATTGCGGGAATCGGCTCGGCTAATGCAAAGCTTATAAGCAAGGCTTATGATTATGATATTGAAAAGATTAAGACTGCCGATGCTTCCGAACTTGCACAGATTGATAAAATCGGTGATGTGATGGCGGCAAATATTGTAAGTTATTTTGCAGATACATCCAACACTGATAAACTCGACAGATTGATGGAGTGTCTTGAAGTAGAAAAGCCTGTTGTAACCTCAGACAGCAAGAAATTGGACGGACTTATTTTTGTTGTTACCGGAAGTCTGCATGGATTTGCAAGCAGAAACGATTTGAAGGAGCTGATTGAAAGTAAGGGCGGTAAGGTTACGGGTTCTGTTACGGGAAAAACAACATGCCTTATCAATAATGACAATACTTCTTCGTCGACTAAGAACAAAACTGCTCAGAGTCTTGGAGTACCTGTTATTACCGAGGACGAGTTTGTTGAAAAGTATCTGAATAATTGAAAAATACATTAAAAAGCATTATATTTATATAGTTATAAAATTTTTACGAGGTGTATAAATGCCAATTAAAGTTCAAAGCGAGCTTCCTGCAAAGGAAATACTCGAAAATGAAAATATATTCGTAATGGATGAAAACCGTGCAGCACATCAGGATATCAGACCCTTGAAGGTTCTTATACTGAATAATATGCCGGTTAAGCAGGATACGGAGCTTCAGCTTCTCAGAGCTCTTTCAAACACACCTTTGCAGGTTGATGTTACATTCATGAATACCAAGACTCATGTATCGCTCAATACTCCTGCAAATCATCTGAATAAGTTCTATGTAACGTTTGATGATATTAAGGATCAAAAGTTTGACGGATTGATTATTACCGGAGCTCCTGTCGAGGATATTACTTTTGAAGAGGTGGATTACTGGGACGAGGTCTGCAAAATCATGGATTGGGCGGAGACCAATGTTACTTCAACACTTCACATTTGTTGGGGAGCTCAGGCCGGTTTCTATAAATATTACGGAATAAATAAGAGCTTACTTCCTCAGAAGCTTTTCGGTATTTATAAGCATAAGGTTAATAACAGAAAGATTCCTCTTGTGAGAGGGTTTGATGATGAATTTTTAGCGCCTCACAGCAGACATACCGAGACACCTTCAGATGAACTTCATGCTTGTGAGGACCTTACAATAGTGGCAGAGAGTGAAGACGCGGGTGTGTTCCTTGCAATGGCAGAGAATGGTAAGAAGATATTTGTAACCGGTCATCCCGAATATGACAGATATACTCTTAGAAATGAGTATGTAAGGGATAAAAACAAGGGCTTGGATATTCAGGTTCCTTACAATTACTTCCCGGATGACGATCCTGAAAAGAAACCGCTTCTTTCATGGAGATCACACAGTAACAACCTTTATTCAAATTGGTTGAATTATTACGTATATCAGCTTACTCCTTATGATCTTGGGTGATTAGAATCCGCTGGTTGTTAAAATCAGCGGATTTATTTATGAAAAAAGTCATACATTATATTGATATATATTGATATACAGATTAACATGCAGATTTTCATTGAGATGTAAATACTGTTTTCTAATGTAAATAATACAAATAAAAAATACATATAAAAAATACATATAAAAAATACATATAAATGATTCGGGGGGATATCATTTTATGAAAAATAATAAGCTACTAATAGTAATGATCGCTGTTACATGTACTTTTTTAACGGCTTTTGGTTTATTTGCTTTTGTATTGAACAGGAAAGCAATAATCAGAACATTCACAGAGACGTTTG
>JAKSRV010000102.1 GCA_024403435.1 Lachnospiraceae bacterium | reverse complement strand
TCATGGGGAGATCACGGAAGCCTTAAAAATAATGAGGCACTTGAGTATGAGTGTTTCAGAATGATTGCAAACGGATGCGCGTGCAGCGTCGGTGACCAGCTCCATCCGAGAGGGTATATGAACAAGGCTGCTTATGCGAGAATAGGTAAGGTCTATTCAGAAATCGAAAAGCTTGAAAAATATACTGAAGGTAGCAAGAAGGTCGCTGATATCGGTGTGGTGGTATCAACAGATTTTTATACCCGAAACACATTTTCAGATGAAGGTGTAATGCGTATGCTCATGGAGCTGCATTATACATTTGATTTTATTCCTGCATCGGAGAATTTAAGCAGATATAAGATGATTATTTTGCCTGATAAGGTAAATGTTGATGGCGAATTGTCGGTTAAGCTTAAGGAGTATATCGAGGCAGGTGGTAAAGTGCTGGCTACATACAGAAGTACTGATAAGGATTCTCTGGATGTAGAGTATATCAAGGAAAGTGATTATGAGCCGGCATATATTTGTATAGACGACGGATTGATTAAGGATGTTGAACCGCTTGAATATGTGTGCTATGTAAGAGGTGCATATGTTAAGAGTTCTCTGCCTGTAAAAGCATATGTGGGTGATCCATATTACAATAGAACGGCCGATTGTTTTTCATCACACAGACATTTCCCGTTTAATAAAAAATCTGAGTATCCTGCGATAGTCTTAAATGACAAGATAGCATACTGTTCATTCCCTCTTTTTGAGGATTACATCGTCAACGGCAACAGAGTCTACAGGGATATTATCGGCTATATGATAGGAGAACTGCTTGATAATCCTACAGTGATGGTTGAGGCACCGACCTGTGCTGAGGTTACTGTGCGCAGGAAGGCCGGAAAACAGTATGTGCATATCATTAGCTATATTCCTGAGAGAAGAACCAAGACTATTGATGTAGTAGATACTAAACTGCCTATACTGAATACTAAGATTCGTATGTCAAAGGATGCAGGATATATGGGCGTGGGATATACTAAGGCAAAGCTTGTCAGAAGCGGTGAGATGTTTGACCTTGTTGATGAGGGTGATGGAAAATTAAGTGTAACCATACCTGTTATCGATGGCTATGAGTGTGTGGAGCTGAACTAACAATTTGCTTTGGATAAATATAGATTGTATAATGGGGAGGCAAATATTATTAAATAGTTTCCGTGTTATGTGAGGGAGATATCATGTTTGACGTGTTTGGATTTATGCTGATTCCATTTTTACTGGGTATAGCGGCACTGGTTGTTGCATTGATTTTCAGTAAGAAAAAAATGAGAATTATTATCGCTGCAATAAATGGAGTGATAATACTGGCAATGTTGGTTATATATACGATTTACTCGATTGATGCCGGCAAGGAGGAAGAGGAATCATATGAGTATGTGATCAATAAAGGAACTTTACTGGCTGATATTACATATCTTGGAAATATAGATGGATATGAATGTGTCTCCTTTGGGTCGCTATTTAGCTCAGACGAGTATGTTGTCCATGAGGATAAAGTTCAAGTATCTGATTTTTGCAAGGTATACAAATATGTAAAGGTGTACAGCAAGAGAAATGAGAGCTTTGTGACCGGCGGAGCTGATTCGATGATTATGCTAAGCAATGGTATATCAGCTTATGAGGCTGATAATATACAGTTGATTAAGCCGGACTATGCTAATATGTGGATGATTTCGTTTTTAATGGGAGTGCCGATATTAGTTATAATCGATCTTGTGATGATGATTATTGTTCTGGTGATGCGGGCAAAAGCGAAAAAGTCTGTGAAGGCGAAAAATTAACCAAATATAGTATATTTTTTTCAAAAAAAGTGCAGATATAGTATATATATTTGCTTTTTTTTGTTATAATAGATTATTATGCAGGGAAATCTCATTTCCCGCGGGGTAAAGAGAAGATTATTGACGCAAAGGAGAATGTAATGGATATTAATGTAGAGGCACTTCCCTCAAGCCTTATTGAACTGTATCTTGAGTCAGAGGCAGCTCTTAAGGACGGTTGTGAGGAAAAATTTATAGCTATTTACAGTAAGATGTTTACTATGGGCTTTGACCTTTACAAGCAGAACAAACTCACTGTAAAAAATTATGACAATACCGACAGACCCGAGACATTGTCAGAGAATGACATTTTCTTCCCCTTCTATGCTGGTGTAAGACTTGCTTCTTACTATGGAGAGAAGGACAAGAATAAGGCTTTTGAGATTCGCAGCGAACTTATGGAATATGTAGAGGATGCTTGCAAGAGCCAGGCTAATGTTCTCAAGAATCATATTTTCCTCAAGTTCCTTTACTATTCATCACCCTACTGTGGAGATGAAGAAGTAGAACTTAAGGGTGCAGGTTCTGCATGTAAGATGATGTGGATGCTTTACTTTGCACAGTATGATGCATTTGCAGATTATTATCTTGTAAACGGTGATGCAAAGAAGTCTTATGACTATCGTTATAAGCAGATTGTACAGGGCTGCAAGATTGCAAATGACACAGTAAGATATATTCTTTTCCTTCCTTCACAGATGATCAAGCTCCTTCTTCTTTGTGAGAATGAGGCAGCTGTAAAGGAGGCGGTACTTCCTCTTATGAAGCTTTTCTTCGAGAAGAAGCATCCCAAGTATATGAACAGTAATATTACTGAGGCAGGACAGCTCATCGATTCATTCCTTGAGATGAAGAATTACAAGGGAATGGCAGATGGTGTGGATGCTATGATCGCTTCTCTTAAGGCTGAAGCTGAGGCGGGTAACGGATTTGCAAACTGTGCACTCGGTCTTCTTTCTGAGAAGAACATTATCCTTCCCAAGGATGATGCACAGGCTGTCAAGTACTACATGGCAGTTGAAGAGACTATGGAGTATGCTGCAAACAAGATCGAGCTCAGCGATGATGTGGATGAGGAGACCAAGCTTAAGGCCGGAGATATTCGTACCGCGCTTCGCATTGAGGGTGAGGTTATGTACGCTAATAACCCCAATTATTTTGAGAAGAAGTTCTCTTAATTCCCGGTAAATAATTGCTGATAACAGTTTTCATAAAAAAATAAATTTTTATGTTGACATATGACTTGCGATGCCTTATACTTCTTTAAGTCGGCGCAAGTCAGGCAATGGAGTCTTAGCTCAGCTGGGAGAGCATCTGCCTTACAAGCAGAGGGTCACAGGTTCGAGCCCTGTAGGCTCCACGGCGAGATAGCTCAGTTGGCTAGAGCACGCGGTTCATACCCGCGGTGTCGAGGGTTCGAATCCCCCTCTCGCTATTAATATAAAGGAATCCGCAAGGATTCCTTTTTTTGTGCATATGGCGAGGAAAATACACTGAACTTGTTCGAATGTATTTGAGACTTTGATACAATCTTGAAAATTTATTAATTATATATAAATATTTTCTGAAATATTATATTATCTATACATAGATATATTTCGCATAAAAATGTATAATTTCTTTAACTTGTAAAGCATATATTGCAAATGCAGATTGGGTAGACACGTAATTTATTTATCGGTGTTTACAAGTGCAGTTTTTTAGAATAGAGAGAGATTGATTGCAAAGTAGAGAAGTGATTGGCAATGCCGATGACTTCTCTCTTTGTTTACAAAAAGTCCTGCGACAACTTGAATAAATTATTTTCTTGTGGTAGATTACATACATAAAGTTTTGTCTGTAATCTACCATTTTTTATTCGGACAAATATTTCTTATTACCATTTGTTTCAATGAACAAATTCAGGTATTCATTTTAATAACAGATTTTCCCAAACGTATAATTAAAGAGGGCATATGAGAGAAAAATTAATGTCATTACCACTGGCTGAACTTCGTGAAATTGCGAAGGCAGGTGGATTAAAAGGAATCACAGGTTTGAAAAAGGAAGCTCTTGTAGAGCTGATGATTGCAGAGGACAGCAGACGTAAGAGTGCGGATGCAGCAGAGGATGCTGCTAAGGCTGAAATTGCTGCCAAGGCTGTACGTATCGATAGAAAAGAAGCATCTGAAAAGCCTGAAGCATCAGTTAATCGAACTGAGGAAAATAGAGCTGTAGAGAATAAATCTGCAGAGGAAAACGACGAGGCTGAAAGACCTGCAAAGCAGGAGAGAAGTAATAAAGCTGACGGAAGAAGAACCAATCAGCGTAGCTCAAGAGTAGCGAGTCCTTCGCCCGAAAGGCGTTATGCAGAGGCAGCAAAGGAGGCCCGTGAGAGCAGAGATGCGTCCAAGACTGAGGCAAAGAATGAGACCGCTGCTGTACAGGATAAGGTTGAAGAGCGTACCTCGGCAGAATTAAAGCAGGATCAGGCAAAAGCAGAACAGCCTAAAACTGAACAGCCCAAGCAGGAGCCTGGGGTATATGTGATGCAGGAGGGTGATTCTCCCGTGACAGGTATCCTCGAGGTAATGCCAGAAGGTTACGGCTTTATCAGAAGTGACAATTATCTTCCCGGTGATCAGGATGTATACGTATCACCTGTTCAGATCAGAAGTTTCAGATTAAAGACCGGTGATGTGCTTACCGGTATTAAAAAGGCAAAGGGGGAGAAGGAAAAGTTCAGCCCGCTCGCTTTTATAGAGAAAGCAAACGGAAGACCTGCAAGAGAGGTTGCTCGTAGAACGGCATTTGAGAACCTCACACCTATTTTCCCAGACCACAGAATAAAGCTTGAGACACCCGGCTGCAGCGTAGCCATGAGAGCTATGGATTTGGTAAGCCCTGTCGGTAAGGGACAGAGAGGTATGATTGTTTCACCGCCCAAGGCAGGTAAGACATCACTTCTCAAGGAAGTGGCACATTCAATGCTCAGAAACGATCCCCTCACACATCTGTTGATTTTACTCATCGATGAGAGACCTGAGGAGGTTACGGATATCAAGGAAGCTATCATTGGACAGAACGTAGAAGTTATATATTCTACCTTTGATGAACAGCCTGAGCATCATATGCGTGTGGCGGAGATGGTGATAGAGAGAGCTAAACGTCTTGTAGAGCTCGGGGAGGATGTTGTAATCCTTCTTGACTCAATCACCAGACTTACACGTGCTTACAACCAGGTAATTCCCCCATCAGGCCGTACACTTTCGGGTGGTCTCGACCCCGCAGCGCTTCATATGCCCAAGAGATTCTTTGGTGCAGCGAGAAATATGCGTGAGGGAGGAAGCCTTACCATACTTGCAACGGCACTTGTTGAGACCGGAAGCAAGATGGATGATGTTGTATATGAGGAATTCAAGGGTACCGGTAACATGGAAATAATCCTTGACAGAAAGCTCTCCGAGAAGAGGATTTTCCCTGCAATAGATTTGGCAAAGTCAGGAACCCGCAGAGAGGATTTGCTGCTTAATGCAGATGAACTCGAGGCAATCAATATTATGAGAAAAGCACTCAACGGATTGAAGCCTGATGAGGCAACCGACAGAATTCTCAATATGTTTGCCAATACTCGTAACAACTCTGATTTTGTACAGTTGGTTAAGAAGAATAAATTTTTGTAATTGCAAGTTTTTATAAGTGTGAGAGAAATGGTGATAATTTATTCAATTATTCATTTTATCGCATATGGCATAAGCTCATATTCAATGTCGGCTTATTACGGCAAAGATGGTGCTTATGCCTATCTTTTTTACAGTATATGTGCATATGCGCTTCCTGTAATCCTTGGATGTGTGTGCGATATTGTGACGTCGCGCCTAAAGCATGATTCCGGTTTGATACACAGAAGGTTTTATTGTGGAGTTACTTTGCTTGGAGCGTTGTTTTCTCTGATAGGAATGTATTGGGGACTGTACGCGCTCGGTGTGGGAAATGCACTGATTACCACTGGAGCAGGTTTGGGAAGCATGCACGATGACACTGGAAAAAAGAATAATGCGAGAAATATTGGAATATTTCTTGGAGCAGGTATTCCGGGACTGTGGATAGGAAACATATTGGCGGAGTTTACCAATATACAGGTGATAGTACAGAATGTGTGGATTGCCTCAATGTGTATTGCGGTATTGGTGTGTGTCATGTATTTGATATATCGTGAGCACTCATTTCAATTTGTTTCCGTTGCTCAATCCGATGATATATATTCGGCTGTGAAGATATCAGATGAAAAAAGTGAACCTGCAGAACGGTTCAAGCTAATATATTTGCTTGGACTGTTATTATGTATTGCATCAGCTTTTTTGTGTTCTGCAATAGCATTCAGAGTAAATTATGATTGGAAAACTATGCTGTATCCATCGGTAGGCACAATTGTGGCTATGGCGGCAGGAAGAGTGCTGGGAGGTACGGTTACGGAACACGTTAAGAATCGGAGAATGTTTATTCTGTTGGGAATAGGAGCAGCTGCATTGGCGGGTGTGTTCTGGGGATTCAGAGATAACATTGTTATGGGGATAATGTGTTTGCTGGCAATTAATATTTTGATGAGTATGACGGTTTATTACGTTGTAGATAGATATAAAAAGTTACGTGGCGTTACATTGGGCGCGATGTATCTTGGGCTATTTATCGGATTTTTGCTTTATATATAAGGATTTCATGGTATAATACGTTGAAATGTGTTGAGGCGTTTTGAATTACGTTATACGTATAGAATTGCGTTTGTGAAACGGAGATAGTTGTGAAAAGAAATAGATTGTTTATAAAGGGAATAGCTTTTTCGGTGGCATTCTTTTTGGTTGCCGGTTCGGTTGGCATGAGTAATGCTCGCATGGTTAAGGCTGAGGAAACACAGGCTGACATCGAGGTGGAACTTGAGGATGAAGATTCAAGGAAGCCCGGTGATTTGCTCCCGGTAGATCCTTCCGGTAATAATAATAATAATGGTGCGGGTAACAACGGGTACGGAAATGGTAACGGAACCGTTTCGAACAATTTGCAGGAAGGTCAGAATGATGCGGAACAAAATCATCATTCTCAGAACGAAGATAATAATACAAGCAGTTCGGATAGTGAACAGGAGACAGTAGAGGAAAATCAGACTGACAATGGTAATTCCAATCAGGATAATTCTTCAGAGAGTGCTATAGACGATGGTGCTCAGAAGGAAGACAAGGAAGATAAAGAAGACGGTAAAGAGGATAAGGAAGACAAAGAAGATAAAGAAGACGGCAAAGAGGATAAAGAAGACAAAAACGATAAAGAAGATAAGAAAGATAAGAATGATAAAGATGATTCAGATGAAGAGGAATCGGATGACGCTGGATTCAGTATTGATAAAGATAAACTCAAGAAAATCGTTATTGTTGCTATCGTTATAATAGCGGTTCTTCTTGTGGCGGTTGTTCTTATGTTGATTATAGCTAAAAAAGCCCTGAAAAAGCGTAAATAATAGGGAAAAAACTCCTTGCACAGTCAAGTTATCTGTGATATAGTAGTTTCGCTGTCTGTGGTTGCATAGGCAGTGCGGTTAAAATCGCGATTATTACTTTTATATATAGCGAGGTGAATGAAATGAAAGAAGGAATCCATCCTACATACTA
>JAKSRV010000101.1 GCA_024403435.1 Lachnospiraceae bacterium | reverse complement strand
CGATCACTGCGATATCTGCAAGTGCCTCGGCAAAATCATCAAGAACGTGCTTGGTGGTATTCATGTGAGCCATCTCACGGCCACGGAAGCGAAGTGTTACCTTTACCTTGTCGCCCTTAGCAAGGAACTTTCTTGCGGCGCCAACCTTGGTATTGATATCATTGGTATCGATATTGGGAGAAAGACGAATCTCCTTAATCTCAACCTGATGCTGCTTCTTCTTGTTTTCCTTCTCCTTGCGGAGCTGTTCATACTTGAACTTACCGTAGTCAACAATTCTGCATACAGGCGGAACTGCTGTGGGTGCAACCTTTACAAGGTCAAGTCCGGCCTCATCTGCGAGTGCCTGTGCATCCTTTGATGACATTACTCCGAGCTGTTCATTGTTCTCACCAATGACTCTTACTTCCTTGTCTCGGATCTGCTCATTAATCATTAAGTCGCTAATGGTTTTATACCTCCAAAGTATATACGTTATTCACTCTGAATAACAAAAAAAGTGGATAGCATAACTACCCACTCTGAAATCACATAATCGCATACTCCGTATGCTTATAATGGACCAGACACTTACCAACTCAATTAAGGTCGTAAGGTGAGAGCGGATACTCTGCTTTTGTTGTCCGTGCTTTTACACACTCGTATAAGATAACATACACATATGTATATGTCAACAATTATTTTTATTACCAGCTCAATCTTCCCTGGTACTCACTGCTGTCAAATGCCATTATGGTAGAGAACACAACCGGAAGGAATAAATTGCCGACGCAAAAACCTGTACTCTTTCCGAACATCTGTGCAAATTTATAATATGTATACAGCATATAGAAGCCTCCGAATATCGGAATAAACAGATAAAACATGTTAAATCCGCTGCCATGTGCTATATCAAAATAAACCCACACATTGAATCCGGGAATCAATGCGTACCATCCCGGTCTTCCGGCTTTACTGAACAGCATCCACCAGTCAAAAATTGTTACAACCCCGGCAATAATGCTCACAACAGACTGGAGCTCTCTGATTGTGTTCAATGTGCTCATATAACTTGCATAATCGTACATATCAGTCTCCCCCTCATATGAATCGATACGCAATCATTTATCAGTATATAAATTACTTATGATTAGCGATCATATCCTTGCACTTAGCAATAAACTCATCAAGTGACATTGTAGTAGTCTCGTCCGTATCACGGTCACGGGCAGATACAGTAGCAGCCTCAATCTCCTTCTCACCGAGAATGAGCATGTAAGGTACTCTGTCTTCCTGTCTTGCTGCACGAATCTTGTATCCAACCTTCTCATTGGTTGAATCAAGTTCAGAACGGATACCTGCATTTTCAAGAGCCTCGTTAACCTTGGCTGCATACTCAAGATGCTTCTCTGATACGGGAATAACCTTAACCTGTACAGGTGCTACCCAGAAGGGGAACTTACCCTTGGTCTCTTCGATGAGATATGCCATGAATCTGTCAAGAGATCCGAGGATAGCTCTGTGAAGAACTACAGGAGTCTGCTCAGTGCTGTTGTTGTCTACATACTTAAGATCAAACTTAGCAGGGAGACAGAAGTCAAGCTGACAGGTAGAAAGTGTATACTCTGCACCTACTGCAGGCTTAACATTTACGTCAAGCTTAGGTCCGTAGAAAGCAGCCTCACCGATTTCCTCTGTGAAATCAATGCCAAGCTGAGTAAGAACCTCACGAAGAGCGCTCTCTGCCTTGTTCCACATCTCGTCATCCTGATGATACTTCTTGGTATCTGCGGGATCACGAAGTGAAAGTACGCAACGATAATTGGTAATATTGAAATCCTTGTATACATCAAAGATAAGATTAACTACTGCAGCAACCTCATCCTTAATCTGATCGGGTGTAACGAAAAGGTGAGCATCATTCTGGCAGAAGTGACGTCCTCTCTCAATTCCCTTAAGAGTACCTGAAGCCTCGAAACGGAAATCGTGTGCAATCTCACCGATACGGAGAGGAAGCTGACGATATGAACGGGGCTTGTTAGCATAAATCATCATGTGATGAGGGCAGTTCATGGGACGAAGTACAAATGACTCTCCTTCAACTTCCATTGCAGGGAACATGTTGTCCTTGTAGTGATCCCAGTGACCTGATGTCTTGTAGAGCTCTACCGAACCAACGCAAGGAGTCATAACATGCTGATAGCCAAGCTTGCGCTCCTTCTCCTTGATATAGTTCTCAAGCTCCTGCCAAATGGTATATCCCTTGGGAAGGAACATGGGAAGTCCGCGTCCTACAAGGTTATCGGTCATGAAAAGACCCATTTCCTTACCGATCTTACGATGGTCACGCTGTCTTGCCTCTTCCATCTCGCGCTCATACTCAGCGAGCTCTTCCTTTGAAGCAAAAGCAACACCGTTGATACGGGTAAGCATCTTATTTTCACTGTTATTCTTCCAATAAGCACCTGAAATACCGGTAATCTTGAAAGCCTTGAGAGCCTTGGTATAGCAGATATGAGGACCTACGCACATATCGATATACTCACCCTGCTGGAAAAAGCTGATTACTGCATCATCAGCAAGATCTCCGATATGCTCAACCTTGTAAATCTCACCTCTCTCCTGCATGAGCTTGATTGACTCTTCTCTTGAGAGAATGAAAGACTTGAAAGGAAGGTTCTCCTTGGTAATCTTGAGCATCTCTGCCTCAATCTTAGGGAAATCCTCATCTGAGATAACTGTCTCACCGAGATCGATATCATAATAGAAGCCCTTCTCGGTAGCGGGGCCATATGCAAAATGAGCCTCGGGATAGAGTCTCTTTACTGCCTGTGCAAGAATATGTGCTGCACTGTGACGAAGAACATGAAGTTCCTCCTCTGCGAGACATTCTCCTGTTGTGCCATCGTTGTGAATAATTTTCATTTTAATTTCCTCCTGCGGAATTTTTCGCAGCATGAAGACGAATTCATACGTGCGTTTTTTAATTGTTCACGCATCATCCTATCCGTTTAATCTCAAATCAAAAACGATGACACGTCAAATACTTATTTTAATACCGAAGCATACAATTGTAAATCCTTCAAATACAATAAAAAGCACCAATTCACAGGGAATCAATGCTTCTTACCTATCGTTTTGAAAAAATGTATCGTTTTTGATATTGCGGGCCTGATCGGTCGAAGGAAAAGCCATACACCACAGAAGAAACGATAAGAGCCGTTTTTAACATCTATCTCTTCTCCTTTTCTGACTATCGTGGATACTATTCCGCAGATCTGCTCTGCTTTTATCGGCCCCTCTATTTCTGTCTGATTATCCCCTACCAGATAATATCCCGATTCTTTGACCGATATTATTCTATGCAGTACCAGAATACTTCCCTCACGCCTGAACAGCACTATATCTCCCCTCTTGGGATGTTGCTTGTCCCGCGTTTTTTTTACGCCTTCTTCGGCTGCATTAATCGGCTCAATCACCACTGTATCTCTGCCCGGAATCAGCAGAGGATACATACTGTACCCTTGAGGTGACATCTGTATAGCATTTCCCTCTCGCAGTAAAGCCTCGGGATTTAATTTTACACTCTCTTCATTCTTAACAATATTATTCACTCTAATAAATCACCTTTTAGTGTCTGTACAAATACATTATATAAAATCACATCTGTCGGCAACACTTCTTTTATTAACAAACCTCTGCAATAATGTTACTATAATGCTGTATCAAGCCAATCAAAACAGAGGTCTATATGCGTCAAAATTCCAACTATACATTAATAGAATTAAACGATACTTATCATATCCTTCCCGTCGGACAGGGTATTGCCGATTTGTGTAACGGCATACAGATTAATGAAAGCTGCGCACTTCTTTGGAATCTTTTGGCAAATGATATGTCACAAGCCGAGTTAACCGATGCCTATATCTCAGCCACCGGTGCTCCCGATTCTTCTGAGCTGCGTTCCGATGTTAAATTCATTATCGATATGTTTCTCAGCCGCGGAGTGATGGACCAAACCGTTTCTTCAACCGTTTTACCTATATCAAACGCAGACGAACATCAACCCACAACCGCTCTGCTTGTACCGGCCGGTGACACCAACATTCCGCATTATAAAAACATCAGAATAGCCGCTTTAGGCATACGCCTGTACGGAGTTTCTGATTTCTTCATCGATAACTTTGATATTTTTGAAGTCGACGACCTTCCCGCACAAACGATGGATGTTACAGTATCAACCGCTTCCGTTTCCGACAACATCGTTACCAATTGTAACAAACCGATGATTAGGAGTGTTGACTTCAATATCTTTGATACTGCTTCCGCATATATCATCAGATATCCGTCAGTCTCTGCTGTCGATACCGTCGTCTTCTCAAAGGACGGCTTGCTCGTAAACATTTATATAAAGAGCAATCTCGACATTGATCGAATACGTGAAGATTTATTCCACGCCATTCGTCTTCCGTTTTTGTATCTTGCCGAAAAGCATGGTTACTATGCCGTTCATTCCGCAAGCATACTTTACCGCGACAAAGCATGGCTCTTTTCAGCATCATCCGGAACAGGCAAATCCACGCTCGCAAGAATGTGGACGCAGGCCAAAATTGCCGATGACATCAACGGTGATTTGAATCTGATAGGTATTTCCGACAATGTCACCACGGTATTTGGAATTCCCTGGTGCGGCACCTCCGGAATATACACATCTGTGAACTATCCCCTCGGTGGTGTAGTATTCCTAAAAAGAGCCTCCGAAAATACAACAGACCCGCAGACTCTGACCAATGGACTATTATTACTTTCCAAAAGAATAATATCACCGATTTTCAAGCCTGCCGATCTGCATAAATTGTTTAGTGACTTGTCATCACTTCCCGGCTCTATACATTTTTATATTCACCGCTGCACCAACAGTGTTGAATCAAAAGATGTACTGAAATCAGCTATTGATCTCAGTCTGCTTCAATCATCCGAGTCACCTCTTCATGACTCATCTCACAAATAGTTTTCTCACTGATTTTATATACTCGTGTACAATTTTTCAATACACTGGGCTTATGCGTAGTAAGGATACATGTCCTCGGATATGTATCCTTCATTATATTGTCCAGAAGCTCTCTTCCTGTCTTCGGATCAAGCGCAGATGTAGCTTCATCAAGCAATAATATCGGTGATTTTCTAAGTATTGCTCTTGCAATTGACAATCTCTGCGCCTGACCCTCCGAAAATCCGCCGCCACGCTCTTTGATTTCACTATTGATTCCATCAGGTAGTTTTTCTACAAATTTCCATGCACAAGCCATTTTAAGGCTCTCGATTATTTCCTCATCGGTAGCATCTTCCTTAACACTTCTCATGTTGTCGGCAATTGTTCCCGAAAACATTGTATTTCCCTGAGGCACATATGACATCAGTTGTCTTGCGGATGCAGTCAATTCCAATGTTTCATCATTTTTACCGGTGATAAATGCTTTTCCCTCCTGGCCGTGAACAAGCGCCAGCAGCACCCTTAACATTGTCGTTTTTCCTTCTCCCGATGGTCCGACAAGCGCTATTATCTCACGAGGTTCAGCCTGGAATGACACATTTTCAAATACTTTATTACCGTTTTTATACTCGTATGAAAAATCTTCAAGCTTAAATCCGACTCCACGATCCTTATTTTTCTCAAAGAACTCGTTTACCTCTTCTCTCTTACTAAAATCTTCCTGCGGTAATTCCGCAATATCCATTATTCTTCCTGCCGAAGTAGTCAGTGCGACCAAGGATGGGATGGTAGAAATCAAACCGTTCATAGATGAATTAAGCTGAGCCGACAATGAAATAAACAAAGTCATAGTTCCGTATGTAATCACTCCAGACCACACACGATATATCCCCCATCCGTATGCGGTATATGAAACAGCCAATCCCACTATAGTGAGCAATATCGAAATAACCGCAGACGTGCGCTGATAGTGAAGTCTCATACCGGTATATTCTTTCTGATTGTTTCTCAGTCGCTTAACATATACCTTAATCATATCAAACGCTTTTATTGTCTGTATGTTTGAAAAAGCTTCCTGATTAAAGCCAGACATTTTAGCATTCATAGCCGAACTTCGCATATTAGCTTTATTCATTTTGGCAGTAAGATTTGTAGTAATCAAATATGATATAGGAACACTAGCAAGCGCAATCACCGCAAAGGTCCAATCGTTTCTCACCATAATGGCAAAAGCCAACACAAGACGCGCTACCGTCATTATCATATTGGGAATAAACGACAATACACCTGAGGCCACCGTAGATACATCAGCATTCCATCTTGTAACAAGATCTCCGGTATGGTACTTACCCAATTCCTCCCAGTCACTACTGAGTATTTTTTCGAAAATATCACACTTAAGTTCATTATCAACACTGATACTAATCTTAGATGTAAAATATAGCGACACCTGCGAAATAAGCGTAGATCCGATTGTCATGCCAATCATATAACAAAAATACTGAAAAACCTCACCCGTCTTGTGTCCCGTTATAATATCAACCAGGTTCTTGGACACAATACTACCCATAAGTGACAACAATACTCCACTCAAGCCAAGCAAAGTATGGAACAGCACAGCTCGCCAATATTTAACCACATAGCGCCCAATCCACTTCAGTCGTACTCCGTAAATATTATATTTTGACTTTATCTTCCCGGGTATTCCCATATTTTCTCACATTCAACTCATAACTAATACACACATAACAATGCATATTCATCTATAAAACCAATATATGTATTTTATCAAAAAAAAGCACTATCTGCATAGCAGATAGCGCTAATAAACTCTAAAAACAATTATTGTGGAGCATCATATCCACCCTGCACATTAGCAGTAGCTTCACAAGAAATTGAAGATCCTACACACTCCAAGCTTTTGCAATCACCACCGGTAACAGGATATGCCTTCAAAAGTGAATTGAACTGATCACCGGAAGTATATGCATTAGCATGCGCAGGTCTTTCAAGAGTTGCAGTGCATCCAACTACACTCACAACCGTAAATCCCTCAAACTCTACATTACTGATTTCATTGTTAAATGTAACTGTAAGATAGGTCTTTGTAGAAATATGCAGTGCGGCGGGATGAGTACCTGCAAGTCTGAAAGTAGCATATCCGCCCGCATCAGCCTGATCCTTTGATACGCTAAGTGTCCAGCATCTTCTTGTATCTGTAGGATCCGTTCCATTCTCGGGTGCGTTCATAAATCCACTTGCTGCATAGATACCTTCTGATGCATCTTCAAAATCAATAATCATCGGTCTCTCATAATTCTTCATAATTACTTCTCCCTAACAATCGCAAAAATCTCTCTCTAATGGAATCCTATGATTCCAAACCTTCTTTATTGTCCTAAATTATAGCATTCAAGCCTATTAGCGTCAATTAAATATGGCTAGTTTGTGTATTTTTTACTTATGGCACATTTTTTTCGTCATTTTGTTCGTTTATTTGTTTAATTCGACAATACACAAAT
>JAKSRV010000100.1 GCA_024403435.1 Lachnospiraceae bacterium | reverse complement strand
AAGGAAATTATGCAGGACAAGAAGTTCGGTACCGCAGGTAACAGAATGGTTATCGAAGAGTTCATGACCGGACGTGAGGTGAGCGTACTTTCGTTTGTTGACGGTAACATCGTTAAGATTATGTCTTCAGCTCAGGACCACAAGCGTGCAAAGGACGGAGATCAGGGTCTCAATACAGGAGGTATGGGTAACTTCTCACCCAGTCCTTTCTATACCGCAGAGGTTGATGATTTCTGTCAGAAGTATATTTTCCAGGCAACCGTTGATGCTATGAAGTCAGAAGGAAGACCTTTCAAGGGAGTTATTTTCTTCGGACTTATGCTTACCCCCAAGGGACCCAGAGTACTTGAGTACAATGCAAGATTCGGCGATCCCGAGGCACAGGTTGTTCTTACCAGAATGAAGAATGATATCATCGATGTTGTTGATGCTTGTATCGATGGTACTCTTGATAAGATTGATCTTCAGTTTGAAGATAACGCTGCAGTATGTGTAGTACTTGCCAGCGACGGATATCCCGTAGCTTACGAGAAGGGATTCCCTATCACAGGGCTTGAGGCATTTGATGGCAAAGACGATTTCTATTGCTTCCATGCCGGAACCAAGTTCAACGATAAGGGCGAAATTGTTACCAACGGAGGACGTGTTCTCGGTATTACCGCTACCGGTAAAGACCTCAAGGAAGCAAGAGCGAAGGCTTACGAGGCTACAGAGTGGGTTAAGTTTGACAATAAATACATGAGACACGATATCGGTAAGGCCATTGACGAAGCATAGGATTAAGAAAACTTAACAAAAATTCGCGTAAATCTGTGGTATGACGCTTTTTTGTGTGATATTATAACTATGTATTTAAAAATGTATTTGGGGAGGTTCTAATCCATGCGATATAAAGATATACCGGTTTTTAAGAAAATTAGAAATGCTGCATTGACAGCAATCACTGTATTGGCTCTCGGAGTTGCAATCAATACAACTTCATTTATCAGTTTTGCAGAGAGCGCCGGTAAGATTACAGCAACAACCTGTAACGTAAGAGCAGATGCAAGTACTCAGAGTGCTTCAATCGGTTCAAAGAGCAAAGATGAGACCATCAAGATCCTTGGCCAGAAGACCGGCGCAGACGGATATGTATGGTATCAGATTTATATTAATGCAACCACTGTTGGTTATGTTCGTTCAGACCTTGCTACCATCACTGACGGTACTACTCCCGATACCATCGATGAGAACGGTAACGTTACTTCTATCGATGATACCGTTACAGCTTGCAATCCCATCAGCGGAACCGTAAGCGGAGGACAGGCAGTAAGAGTAAGAGCTGATGCAAGCACTTCAAGCACTATCGTATCAAGTGCAGCCAGCGGAACCACTCTTACCGTTAACGGAACCAAGACCGGTTCGGACGGAAGAGATTGGTATTATGTTGAGTACAATAACGAGGGAACTCCTGTAAAGGGATTTATCAGATCAGACTTCATTACCTTGAGCGGTACACTTACCCCTCTTACAACTGAGAGTGATACTCCCGCAGCTACAGAGCCCGCACCTGTTACCCCTGATAGTGATACCACTTCAGAGCCTGCAACAGTAGATGCTCCTTTTGCTGTAGCACAGGAGAATGGTACTTGGGTATTCTTCGATTATGCAGGCAACCAGAAGTATGAAGTAAATACTATCCTTGATGTAGTACACAAGTACGAGAACAAGGAACTTACCACCGCGAAGAAGGGTGGTGCAGCTAAGACTGTATGGCTCATCATCTTTATCATTATTGCAATCGGAGCATCTGCGGCAGCAGTATACTTCTTCCTTAAGCTCAGAGAGCTCGGCGACAAATCAGCATTTGCTGATGCTGAAAAGGAAAGAAAGGCTCGTCAGGCAAATAATGCAGCAAAGAACGGAACTGCAAGACCTGCCGGAGCTAACGGCACAAGACCTGCTGGTTCAGCCGGAGCAACAAGACCTGCCGGAACTGCAAGACCTGCTGGAGCAACCGGAGCAACAAGACCTGCTGGAGCAGGAGCACCCAGACCCACCGGAGCAGCAGCACCCAGACCTGCCGGAGCAGGAGCACCCAGACCCGCAGGAGCAGGAGCACCTAGACCCGCTGGTGCAGGAGCACCTAGACCCGCCGGAGCAGGAGCACCTAGACCTGCTGGTGCAACAGCACCTAGACCTGCCGGAGCAGGAGCACCTAGACCCGCTGGTGCAGTACCTCCCAGACCTGTACAGAGTGCAGAGCCTGTTAAGGCAAATCCTCAGCCTGCTGCAAGAACCAGCGTTGATGATGACGATGAGTTCGAGTTTGGATTCCTTAATTGGGATGGCGACGACAAGAAGTAATTTGAGTGTTTCGCCGGAAAAATAATAACGAAATGCAAAGTAGCCATAATCCTAATGATTGTGGCTACTTTTTTTAATTTTTAACCGGTGGTAGACTTGAGATATATGTGACTTTGTTATATGATTACTATAACAGAGGATATTGCTATGTATATTGAAATTGATTTTAACAGTGATGAAGCACTATATCTTCAGCTTAGAAATCAAATAATACTTGGTATAGCTCTTGAACAGTACCATGAAGGTGACGCATTGCCGAGCGTGAGACAGCTTGCGGATGATATAGGCATCAATATGCACACAGTCAACAAGGCATATTCGGTTTTGCGACAGGATGGTTATGTGAAGGTTGACAGACGTCGAGGTGCAGTGATTGCGGTAGACGTAGTCAAAGAAGAGCATATGCAGCAACTCAAGGGCAAGTTGCGTCCTATAGTGATGGAGGCAGTGTGCAGGGACATATCGCGTGAATCACTGCATAGGATTATTGATGAGATTTATAATGATTACGGTTGGCTTGAATAAGTATTAGGCATTATATTTGAGTCGTTAGTGATATATGACATAAGGAGATTTACAGAGTGGATAAGTTTACACCCAAGGCACAGGCCGCTATCAATGAGGCCGGCAAATGTGCGAAAAAACTGCATCAGGGCTATATAGGATCTGAGCATATTCTTGCAGGTATCCTCAATGAAGGCACCAGCATTGCAGCAAAGGTTCTTTTTGATAACGGAATAGAGACCTCCAAGTATCATGATATGATTAAGGAGATGCTTACTTTCGATAACAACGTGACTAATCTCGAGAAGGGGATTTTCTCACCCCGTGCAGACCTTATTATGGAGGAGGCACGCAGACAGGCTGAGCGTTTCGGTCAAAATGAGATAGGTACAGAGCACATTCTTCTTGCTATTATTCGTGAGGGAGAAAATGTAGCGCTCAGATTGCTCATGACACTCGGAGCAAATATTCAAAAAATTTATGCTGAGCTTCTCGGTGCTATCGGTCAGGATCCGGCGCTCACGAAGGAAGATCTCAGCGGTAAGGGCGGAAAAGGCAAGCCTTCTATGCTCTCTCAGTACAGTAGAAATCTTACAGAGCTTGCTGCCAACGGTAAGCTTGACCCCGTAATCGGTAGAGAGAACGAGATTCAGAGAGTCATCCAGATTCTCAGCCGAAGAACCAAGAATAATCCTTGTCTCATCGGAGAACCCGGTGTAGGTAAGACTGCTGTGGTAGAGGGATTGGCGCAGAGAATAGTATCGGGTGATGTTCCGCCTACAGTTCAGAACAAGAGACTTCTTACTCTTGATCTTTCGGGAATGGTTGCCGGAAGTAAGTACCGCGGAGAATTTGAGGAGCGTATCAAAAAAATCATTAAGGAAGTAATTGAGGACGGAAATGTGATTTTGTTCCTCGATGAGCTTCATACATTGATCGGAGCCGGCGGAGCCGAGGGTGCTATCGATGCTTCGAATATAATGAAGCCCTCGCTTGCAAGAGGAGAGCTTCAGCTTATCGGTGCTACCACCATATCAGAGTACAGAAAACATATTGAGAAGGATGCGGCGCTTGAGAGACGTTTCCAGCCGGTAACGGTTGAGGAACCCACTCAGGAGGAGGCTACACGTATTCTCATGGGTATCAAGCATAAGTATGAGGAGCATCATCATGTTGCTATTACAGATGATGCAGTAGCGGCTGCTGTCAGATTGTCGGCAAGATATATCAATGACAGAAATCTTCCCGACAAGGCTATAGACCTTATCGATGAGGCTGCGGCATGTGCGAGACTTAAGACTCTCGGTCACACTGACAAATATGCGGATATCATGGAACAGGTTCAGCAGCTTGATCTTCAGATAGAACTTGCTATCAGAATGGAAGCCTTCACTCAGGCCAGAGAGATTAAGGACAAGAGAGAGGCTCTGATTAAGAAGTATTACAAGAGTGAGAAAAAGAAAGCTGCCAAGAAAGATGAGTATGCATGTTCTGTAGGTGAGGACGAGATTGCAGCTGTAGTGGCAATGTGGACTAAGATTCCGGTTACCAAGCTTGCAGAAAAAGAAAGTGAGAGACTCCTTAAGCTTGAGTCTATTCTTCATAAACGCGTCATAGGTCAGGAGGAAGCGGTGGTTTCCATTTCCAAGGCTATGCGCAGAGGCCGTGTGGGCCTCAAATCACCCAACAGACCTATTGGTTCGTTCCTTTTCTTGGGTCCTACAGGTGTTGGTAAAACAGAGCTTTCCAAGGCTCTTGCAGAGGCAATGTTCGGCTCAGAAGATGCGATTATCAGAGTAGATATGTCGGAGTATATGGAAGGTCATTCGGTTTCCAAGATGATCGGTTCGCCTCCGGGTTATGTAGGCTTTGAGGAGGGTGGACAGCTCACCGACAAGATTCGCAAGAATCCTTATTCGGTTGTCCTTTTTGATGAGATTGAAAAGGCTCATCCCGATGTATTCAATGTGCTCTTACAGGTGCTTGATGAAGGTCATATCACCGACTCAAAGGGTCGCAAGGTATCTTTCAAAAATACTATTCTCATAATGACATCCAATGCCGGTGCGCAGAGAATAGTTGACCCTAAGAATTTGGGATTTGCTACCGAGAAGAGCGAGAGTAAGGATTATGAGAAGATGAAGTCTGCTGTTATGGAGGAAGTTAAAAAATCCTTCAAGCCTGAATTCATCAACAGAATCGATGATATACTCGTGTTCCATCAGCTTACCGACAGTGATATGAAAGCAATTGTAAATCTGTTGGCATCAGAGCTTCAGAAGCGTTGTGAAAGTCAGATGAATATCAAGCTTTCGTTTACTGCAGCTCTTAAGGAGCATATCGTTAAAAAATACGCTGATAAAAAGATGGGCGCGAGACCTCTTCGCCGTGGTATTCAGTCTGCGGTTGAGGATGCTTTGGCAGAGGAAATTCTTGCCAAAAGAGTTAAACCGGGCGATAAAGTTACCATTGGCTTCAAGGATGACAAGGTTACCTTCACAGTCAAGTAATTTTAGACTCATTTTTTAGTTTTTTTTGAGTGGCAAAGTGAATTTTTTATTAATTAATACAACTTGCTATTTACGTTAATAGGTGAAACTTGGTACAATCAAATAAAGGAACTTTATGGTGGGGAACCCATTTAGTTATGTAAACCAGGAGGTACACATACATGGCAGTTATTAAAGAGTTGCTCCGTGTTGAGGCGGATGGAAGTATTAGTTTTGGTAACTACGAGTTGACCAAGAAATCAAAGGTTGAAGATTTTCCTTTCAACGGTGATTTGTTAAAGGTAAAGACCTTTAATGAGATTACAAAGCTGGAAAAGAACGGATTGTTCGTATATGAATCAGTACCGGGAACAACGGTTACCAACTTTAAGGAAACCGAGGGCGGTATGGAGTTCACAGTAGACGGTGCGGAAGATGCACAGGTAACTCTTGAACTTGAAGAAGATACATTGTACGAGATATTCCTTGATGGAGAGAGCACCGGAGCAGTTCAGACCGGACTTGGCGGAAAGCTTTCAATCAGTGTTGAAACTGCTAATGCAGATGCAATTGCAGTAAAGGTAGTTAAGGCATAAAGGTGTAACTTGTGTGACCTGTATCGGAGTTCCGATGCAGGTCATAGTTGTTTTATTAAGGGGAACTATTTTGGCAAAGAAGATTACAACAGTATATTTTTGTCAACAGTGCGGATATGAGACATCCAAGTGGCTGGGCCAGTGCCCCGGGTGTCGCGAATGGAACTCATTTGTTGAAGAAACGGTATCTGTGAGCGCCGGAAAAAAGCATGGGAGTGCTACCGGTAACGGACTTACCTCAGAGGTGGTGCCGCTTAATCAGGTATCGGTGCAGAAGGAAAATAAAATATCAACCGGAATAGCAGAGTTGGACCGTGTACTCGGCGGCGGTATTGTTGAGGGCTCGATGACATTGGTGGGTGGAGATCCCGGAATCGGTAAGTCGACACTGCTTCTGCAGACCTGCAGAAACCTGTCTGAGGCGGGGGTTGATGTTTTGTATGTATCGGGAGAGGAATCGAAGGTTCAAATCAAGCTCAGAGCTGACAGAATCGGAGAGTTTTCAGATACAATGACATTGCTTTGTGAGACCAATCTTGACACGATTTCGGATGTCATCCGACAGAAGAAACCCAAGGTGGTCATTATAGATTCCATACAGACCATGTACAACGAGGCTGTTAGCTCGGCCCCGGGATCTGTCAGTCAGGTACGTGAGACTACAGCGGTTTTGCTCCAAATTGCCAAGGGGCAGGGAATATCGATTTTTATAGTCGGACATGTTACCAAGGACGGCTCCGTAGCAGGCCCGAGAGTGCTGGAACACATGGTTGATACGGTCCTTTATTTTGAAGGCGACAGACACGCCTCATACAGGGTGCTGAGAGGTGTTAAAAACCGTTTCGGCTCCACTGATGAGATTGGAGTGTTTGAGATGCGGGAAGATGGTTTGGCTCAGGTTGCCAACCCGTCGGAATTTATGCTTGAAGGCAGACCGGAAGATGCTTCGGGCTCAATAGTGACTTGTTCAATGGAGGGCACGAGGCCTTTGCTGGTGGAAATACAGGCGCTTGTATGTCAGAGTAACTTCGGTATTCCGAGAAGACAGGCCAACGGAACGGACTTCAACAGAGTTAACCTATTGATGGCGGTTTTGGAGAAAAAATGCGGTATCAGATTAGGTGATTGTGATGCATATCTGAATATCACCGGCGGTTTTAAGATATCCGAGCCGGCGATAGATTTGGGAATGGTTTTGGCTATTCTTTCGAGCTTCAGAAACAAGGCTCTACCGCATGATATGATTGCTTTCGGCGAGGTTGGATTGTCCGGTGAAGTGCGAAATGTTTCGATGGCAAGACAGCGTGTGGCGGAGGCAAAAAAGCTTGGGTTTAAGACCTGTGTAGTGCCTAAAAGTTGTGCGGCCGAATGCAGTAAAGTCGAGGGAATAAACGTTGTAAGTGTTTTCAATGTTGAAGATGCATTTAATAAAGTTTTTTGACAATAATTGTGTATAAATTTATTGACTTTACTATTTATTTGTGCAAAAATTATAGAACACAGAAGCCTCATCATAAGGAGGGACTAGTATGGGAGTACTGTACGGAGAAAAAGAAGTCTATGCCGGAGC
>JAKSRV010000010.1 GCA_024403435.1 Lachnospiraceae bacterium | reverse complement strand
CAGAATAACCTGCCGTGTTGCTGCGAGAAGGGAGTGGGTATGATGGATAAGAAATTGGAATTAAAAAGACTAATCATTTTTTTAGTGTTAACGTTTGGCATGACATGGCTTTTTGAAGGTGCTTATATTATTAGTGGATTTAGGTGGGATGCAGAAGATGCACGTACTCAGGCTGTCGGAATGGGAATGCTGTTTCCTTTTATAGCTAACATACTTACAAGGTATATCACGAAAGAGGGATATGCATTTACCGGCAAGGATTCGTTAATGCTGGGAATAAACTTTAAGGATAAAAAATGGATATTCTATTTGGTGGCAATGTTTCTTCCCTGGATTATTAGAGAATGTGGTTATCTGATAATATTGGCGGTGGTTCCGAATGCTTTTGATGCCGAGTACTATTTGCAGTTGAAAATCAGTAAGGGATTGACATTTGCGGTTCCGATAGCAACTGTTGTGTCAGCAACTATCTTTTCATTTGCCGCACTTGGTGAAGAAGGCGGATGGCGCGGCTATATGATGCCCAAACTCATCAAATTGATGGGAGTGAAAAAAGCGGTTGTGGTAGGCGGAATCCTCTGGGGCTTGTGGCATGCTCCGCTTACCTGTATAGGCCACAATTTTGGTACAGATTATCCGGGATTTCCATATCTTGGAATATTAATAATGTGCGTATTTTGTGTATTCATGGGCATGACTTTTACATATATCACCATCAAGACAGAGTCAATATGGCCGGCGACAATAATGCATGCGGTAAATAACGGAATGCCGGGAATTTTATTGTATTATCTCAACGGTGAGATTGTTGAAAATGCATTACCGAATGTTATTGTAGCGAATGCAATAATGTTTGCACCTGTTGTTATTGCAGGAACGGTATGTATGGTAATCATGAGCAGAAAAAAAGCCGCAGTATAAAAGCTATAACTTGTATGATATTTTAGAGAGACTGAGTGTATACTTGGTCTCTTTTAAGTTATAATAAAATATAAATCGATAGATTGATAATCGGGGAAGGAGAGCGTGCGGACGTGGGCAGGACATATATTGCGATTGACCTAAAATCATATTATGCATCTGTTGAATGTGTGTTTAGAAAAAAGGATCCACTTACAACCAACCTCGTGGTGGCTGATGCATCTCGCACTGAAAAAACTATATGTCTCGCGGTTTCTCCATCTCTGAAGGCTTATGGAATACCGGGCAGAGCACGACTGTTTGAAGTGGTGCAGAAAGTCAAAGAGGCCAACGCAAAACGTAGAGTGAATGCACCGGGAAATACTTTTACCGGGGCGTCATGTAATGCAGAGGAACTGGCAGCAGATCCGTCATTATCAATTGATTATATAATCGCTACTCCTCAGATGAAAAAGTATATGTCTATCAGTACGCAGATTTATAACATCTATCTGAAATACGTGTCCTCAGAAGATATACATGTGTATTCTATAGATGAATGTTTTATAGATGTTACGAATTACCTTAAGCTTCACAATATGACGGCACGCGAACTGTGCAGAACTATGATCCTCGATGTGCTTGCGACAACCCAAATCACTGCGACCGGTGGAATCGGTACCAATATGTATTTGGCTAAGGTTGCAATGGATGTAATGGCTAAAAAAACAAAGCCTGACAGTTACGGTGTCCGCATAGCTGAACTCGATGAAGTGTCATACAGGGAGCAGCTGTGGGCACATGAACCCATTACGGATTTTTGGCGCGTTGGAAGAGGCTTGGCCAAGAGACTGGCAGAGGTTCAGATATATACCATGGGTGATATCGCACGAGTATCGATTGGATTGCCTCCTATCGACAGGGCTGATACCGAGGTGCATGAATTTGGAGCTGACGGAAGAGCACTTAAGCAGGATGGATTTTTTAATGAAGCCATGTTATATAAGCTGTTTGGAGTAAATGCAGAATTGTTGATTGACCATGCATGGGGATATGAACCGACCACTATAGATATGGTTAAATCCTACACTCCCGAGAATAACAGTCTCAGTACCGGACAGGTATTGTCAGGACCTTATGAGTACGATAAAGCAGAGATTATTGTCCGTGAGATGACGGATTTATTGGCTTTGGATTTAGTATCCAAGGAATTGGTTACCGATCAGATAGTGCTTACAATCGGTTATGATATAGACAATCCGGGCTACAAGGGGGCGCTTGAGGTGGACCATTACGGCAGGCAGGTTCCCAAGTCTGCACATGGTTCAATCAATATAGGAAAGTACAGTAGCCTGTCATCAATAATCATTGAAAAGACTATGGAGCTCTATAGAAAAATTACAAATCCCGGACTGATGGTTCGAAGGATAACGGTGGCAGCCAATCATATAATCCACGAATCACAGGTGAGTGATTCGGATAGCGACGATATATACGGGGATGGAGAGCAGCTGGATTTGTTCACTGACTATGAGGCACGTGCAAAACAAAGAGCAGCTGAAAAAGCAAAGGAAACGCAGGAGAAAAATCTTCAGAAGGCTATATTAGCCATACAGGGCAGATATGGTAAAAATGCTTTGCTTAAGGGAACCAACTATATGGATGGTGCTACTACCAGAGAAAGAAACAATCAGGTCGGCGGTCATAAGGGATAGGTCTCATATATGCAAAAGGATATGCACAGGTATGACAATTTAATACACAACAAACGTCCTGTCACAAAGAAGCCTATGGACGCGGAAAAACGTGCGGCGCAGTTTGCTCCTTTTGCTGCATTGACGGGCTTTGATGATCGAATTGATGAAACTGCCAGGTTGACGGATGCCGAAAAGTTCCTTGATGAAAATGAGAAGGATAAAATCGATCTTCATTTGCAGTATATACAGGAACATTTGTCTCAGCGTCGGATTGTTGAGATTACTTATTATGTGGCTGACAAGGTGCTGCATAAAGATTCTGACAAGACCGGTGGACAGTATTTGACCAAGAAGGGTATAGTCAAAAAGATTGATACATACGAAATGTGTGTTGCATTTGAGGATGGAGAACGAATTTCCATAGAAGCAATAACGGGGATTGATTGCGGGGATATTTTTTAGTAAAGATATTTTGTAGGGACGGGAGTTATGAAAAAATCAAAATATAAAATAGCGGTGCTGGTTATTATTGCTGTCACGGTGATACTTAACTTGATTGCATTCAGTAAGGAGTTCTGTGACCGGTATACCGTTACGGTATACAGAGGCTTGAATGCTGCTATAGGATCGTTGACCGGTAGAACGAGTATTATTATAGGCGAATTATTGATGTATGTGGGAGCGGCACTTGTGGTGCTGTTTCTTGTGTTTGGAATAGTGCGTTTGATCCTTTTTAAGAAGAAAGCCTTTGCAAAGTTTTTTAAGGGTTATGCCAAGACTTTTCTGATTATTTTGTTGCTGGTGTTGCTGGTGTACACTACCAATTGGTTTATACCAATCAGAGGAAATGTATTGGTGGTAAGTGACAATACCAGAACAGAGTACACGGTGGCAGAGTTAAAGGCTGTGAGAAATCTGGCTGTCAGCAAGCTTAATGAAATAGCTGAGAAAATACCGAGAGACGAAAACGGTATAGTAATTACAGATTATTCACAGGAAGAGATTTTTGCTATTATGGAAGCGCGTGCAGATGAATTCCCTAAGCTTGCAGGTCACTATTCACCGGCCAAGGAAGCTTATTGCTCTGCGGTGCTGGATATGATGGGTATAGGCGGATATAATTATATTTATACGATGGAGCCTACCGTCAACAGATATATGAGCGCACTGTATATGCCGACGGCTATTGCCCATGAACTGTGTCATCATAAGGGCTATTATTATGAAAATGAAGCGACCTTTATAAGTGCGATTGTTTTGGCTGAAAGTGACAATCTGTATTTTCAGTATTGCGGATGGTTTGAAATCTACAGATATGTCGACGATGAAGTTTGGGAATATGATGATTATGATTTGATGTGGTCGGATCGAGTATCTGCAGATTATTTATACGCATATGAGCAGGCCGAACTGATGTATGAGGCTGAAGTGAATGAGACTGTACATGAAGTTTTGTCGGAACCTGCAGGGGAAATTGCAGATAAAGGCTGGGAGATACAGGGCGAAATTTTACAGGAGAATATATACAGTGGAATGGTTTTGATGCTGCTGCAGTATTATTACGAGCAGTAAAATATCGATAGCTGCGGATAATCGGGAGAAGTATTCATAAGTAAAAGGACTGATTAAATGAAAAGAGGTTTTATCAACTTAAAAATGTTGACTGTCGTGTTGGCAGGTGCATGCTCGATGATGCTTACGGGATGTACGTTTGTTTATAATAAGCCTTCGGTATCTCGTATTGAGGCGTTGGCGCAGGAGTGTATTAACAGCGGAATCAGGAGTAACGGTAAATCTGTTGACAGCAATACAGATGCGGGTGGTAAGAATTTTATTTACCAAATGGTAGATGATGACGGAGTGGAATTTACAATTACCGTAGATAACTGTTACGTAAATGGTTTTACAACGACAATACCTTTTATGTACAGCGGACGAATGGAATATAGAACGGACTATATTGATTGTGTATTACGATATTATGAGGATGATATCAAAGCAGTTTTAGACAATGAATGTGTCACGGAATATCAATTGCTGGGGACATGGGGGCCGTTGGAGATACATTTTGAAGCCGGAACGGATTATTCGGAAATGGCTGATATTTTGGTGGACATAGATACATTGATAGATTTGGAATACATCAATAATTATCATGATTCCAGCAGGGACAGTAGATACCAATTGGATGATACGGGGAACATTGTATGGGATGAGGGTAAATCATATGATGTGCTGATAATTATGCCTAAAAGTGAGGATGAAGATAAAACCAACGGTGATTATAAGCTTTGGCATTCGCTTAAGTTTAGTGACAAGAACAATAACAAATTGACACGCGAATCAGTGATAAAAGAATTTGAAATGAATGAGAGGGATTGATATGGGAGCAGATTATTTAGCTTTGGCGGTTAATACAGACGCTGAACTTGTAGAAATGGCACGCAATGTATATGCACATCTAAGCGATGATATATCCAAAAAGATTTTTGAAGCGAGATTGATGTATGCAATGACAGGTAATGTGGGAGCCATGACAGGGCTTGACGCCAAGTACAGAAATCTAAGCAGTGATATGGAGAGCTATGCCGAAAAGATTAAAAAGGGCGACCATGTTTTGGTGTACGGTTCGGGTGGAGCGGCACATTATTTGGCCGGTAGATTTTTGCGCTTCGGTGCACATATTGATGCGTTTATTGAGCCGGATGATTCCAAGGGAAGTGTAGATGCACAGACAGGCATCAGAATCATCAGCGAAAAGGAAATGCGTGATAACAAAGCAGTATATGGTGATAAAAAGGTAATAATTTCTTATTCAGTGAAATCTGTTGCCGATGAGACCAAGAAGAGACTGTGCAATGATATTGGAATAGCGGAAGAGAATATTGCGATGGGTATGTATGATTGGCGCAACAATTCTTCACAGTATTTTGATTTCTTTGAGCCGCTTGAAAATGAAGTGTTCGTAGATTGCGGATGTTATGACGGAGGAACCTGTTACAGATTCGCGGCATGGTGTGGACAGAAGGGCTTTGATCATATCTACAGCTTTGAGGCCGATCCTAAAAACTACGAAAAGTGTAAGAAATTGCTGGAGCCTCTCGGTAAGTGTGATTTGTATCCATACGGCACAGCCGGGAAAAATGAAAAGGTTTATTTTGCATCAAAGGGATTTGAGGACTCATGTATTATCAGCAAGGAAGAAGCTGAAAGCAGAAACTTTGACGGTGTGGAGACTATAGAGACAATCGCTTTGGATGAGGTGCTTAAGGGTAAAAAAATCACTTATCTGAAAATGGATGTTGAGGGAGCAGAGTACGATGCCTTACTGGGAGCAGAGATTCTGATTAAGGAATGTCATCCCAGAATGGCTATCTCAATTTATCATAAACTTGAGGATTTTATTACCCTTCCCGATTTGATTTTGAAGATGCATCCTGATTACAGAATTACATTCAGACATTATGGACTTGATGATCTCGAGACTATAATGTATGTCGAATAGCATTAAAAAAATAGAAAATTATGTGTTGACAAACCTGGTCTAACGCATTAGACTTAATTCAAGGTCTAGCGCGTTAGACCATTTTCTTTCGTGCTATTCCCAATCAGCTGATTTTATTTTAAGGAGAATTCCAATGGAGACACCTAAGGTTTATGAAAGTGAATACAGATTCTGTCTGATACTCTGGGAGTATGGTCAGATTAACAGTACAGAGCTGGTCAAGATTTGTGATGAGAGACTGGGCTGGAAGAAAGCCACCACATATACGGTTATTAAGCGTCTGTCGGAACGCGGAGTACTTAAGAGTGAGAACGCTATAGTTACTCCTTTGGTTACCAAGGATGAGGTTCAGACCGCTGAAATCGATGAATTGGTGGATAAGACATTTTCAGGATCGGTACCGGCTTTTATGGCTGCATTTGCAAGAAGTAAGAAGCTTTCCGCTAAACAAATTGATGAAATAAGACAGATTATCGATTCTTATGAGGAATAGGGGATGAAAGTATTATTTATCAATCTATTGAATATGAGTATTGTCGCCGGTTGGTTGATTATGGCGGTGATAATATTTCGTATGATTTTCAAAAAGGCCCCCAGATGGATAGTGGGTGTGCTGTGGTGTTTGGTCGGATTCAGACTGTTGTGTCCGTTTTCGGTTCCTGCACCGTTCAGTATTATTCCCAGCACAGATACTTTTGTGGTGGAGAGTAATAATGTAACGGTAGATTCGGGATTGAATACTATGGACAATGCATTGAATGCTTATTTGATGCAGGCATATGACGAGACGGCGGAGACTGCCGTCAGCAACAGTGAGAGAATCATCACCTCCACCACCGCAACAATTCTGCTATACGTATGGATTGCGGGAATAGCTGTACTGCTGATCACAAGTATCGTTTCAAGTGTTCGTATGAAACGTAGACTGTGTGATGCGGTTCGTTATGAGGACAATGTATACCGGACAGAAAAAATCAATTCTCCGTTTGTATTAGGTTTGGCGCGCCCCAAGATATATGTACCTTACTATCTCAATGATGAGCAACTGGATTGTGTAATCCTTCACGAGAGAGCACATATCAAAAGAATGGATCATATTATAAAGCCTGTAGCTTACGCTTTGCTGGCCGTATATTGGTTCAATCCGTTGGTATGGATAGCATTCATATTGCTTTGCCGTGACATAGAGCTTGCTTGCGACGAGAAGGTAATCCGTACAATGGGACCGGAAGGGAAAAAGCTGTATTCCACTACTCTGCTGGAATGCAGCGTCCCTCACAGGATGCTCCTTTCTTGCCCCATCGCTTTTGCAGAGGTCAGTGTAAAAGAAAGGATCTTGAATATAATGAAATTAAAGAAAGCCAATAAGTGGCTCGTTGTCGGAGCGGTAATGGCAGCTATGGCAGTTACCCTGGTCTTTACGACCAACCCGGTAAATGCATCGGAGGATACCACTATCGGTAAGCCGATTGAGACTGCGGACTCTGCTGATTTTACCACAGCTGCATCTACTACCACAGATACCGTAGCGGCGACAACCGAAACTACTACTATCACAGTGGAAAATGCAGTAACGGAGGAGATAACTGCAGCGGAGGAGACTCCTGCAAAAATGGAGGAATCTATGACAGAGGAGACCGTGGCAGCAGCACCGGCGCAGGAAGAGGACACGACGGTAGTTACAGCATCGACCAACGAGGATACCACAGCAGCGGATACTACAACAGCGAATACCACAACAGAGGATACAGCAACAGATAATACTACAACAAATAACACAACAACAGATAATACAACAGAGAGTACCGCATCAGAGTCAACCAATCTTAAGTTGGTAACTCCTGTAATGGGAGACAGTATTATCGCAATGGAATACTCATCACGTCATCAGGCAGTAGATTATGCCGCAACAATGGGGACACCACTTGTAGCAGCAATTTCCGGAACGGTTACTGCGACCGGATTTGATACAGCCAATGGTAATTATATTGTTATTACCAATAGTGACGGATGGTCAGTGTATTACAACAACTGTGAATCTGTGACAGTTGCACTTAATGAATCTGTAAGCGCAGGTTCGCCTATAGGTACGCTTGGAAGTACCGGAAACAGTACCGGACCGCATCTTCACTTTGCTCTTACCGATGCGAGCGGTAACTTCCAAAATCCTGTTCAGTTTTATTAAGTAAGTTTTACAAAATTCAATACAAAACAATACCACAAGGGGTGATGCGTAGTTTTAAATGCATCACCCTTTTTTATTTTTACTGGCAGTTTGTGTAATATTTTGATATATTGTCTGTCTATAGGGGTAGAGCAAGCAAATATTGCTCATGGAGGAAAAGATATGAAAAAGTTTTCGATTAAAAGATTTATGGCAACAGCCGGTGCAATAGGACTGACACTTGGATGTGTAGGATGTGGAATTGCACCTTCGACAGGAGGATCTTCAAGCGGCTCATCTAGCAGTTCTTCCGGTTCATCATCAAACAGTTCGTCAAGCTCTTCAGGACACACTTCGAATAATCATAACAATGGAAAAATTGATGCAGATTATATGAAAAATCTGACCATTGATTCAATGACTATTTATTTTTATGATGGCTACAATTATTCTACTGCTGAGGCAATTAATTCATTCGGAGATATAACTCTTTCGGAATATGTCATCGATTTGGATGAGGACCAGATTCAGAGAGTTCAGGATACATTGACAGATATTAAGCCTGTTGGAGATGATTATTTTATAGCACTGCTCGATGAATACAAGATATGCATAAACGGTGATATATACTTGTCATGTGATGCTTACAGATATTTGTGGGATGATGAGAGCCTTGTCACTTTTTCTGATGAGGAATTTAATAATGTGGTAAATGATATTGCGACAGAGTATATGCAAAATAATGTATTTATCGCACCCTTTGAAAACGGAATTGATTTTATCATTCATGATGGTGACAGCATAGAGATTACCGATGAAGTTGTATCAAAGCTTGGAGAGTATAGTTTTAGCAGAGTCGAAATAGAAACTGATTATTCAGAATACGGAGAAATCTCAGATGTTATCACTTTGGGTGATGGAAATGTGCTGTTACTGTTTGCAGACGATGACAATTACGGATACTTAGACGGAAGTGACTATGGATTTTATGTTATCATGAATGACGTTGATATGAGATCATTGGTGGAATATCTTGAAATAGTCTATAACAACCAGCAGAACAATTTTGGTGCGGCTTATGATTATTCGCCTGTAATTATCAACTGCGGAGACAAATCATATTGTGCAGATGATGAACTGGCAGAGAGTATCAAAGCAGAGACACGTGAGATGGAATATAAACAGTATGACTGGTTGAGTGGAAACTACGAGATGGAGGAATCTATTGAAATCAGTATCGATGATGGATTCTACTATATTCCTGTAGATCCGTCTTATTTGAACAGATACTATAAGGCCGCTGACGGTTCTTTATATTTTGTAGAGCCTTTTTCTCAGGCAGTTGAAAACAGCATTTTTGAAATGTGCGGAATTACAAGATAAATATATACGAGACATTGTATTAATAGATTAGTAATAGAAACACGGCGCTGATGTGGCGCCGTGTTTTGTGTTTATAGATCAAATATTAATATAATAAATAGTACGCGGCAGTAGTTGAATGCTTCGTGGTCGTTTCGCTGACAGCTTCTAAGTCTACACATTACATATTTTCAAGATAGTGAGTTATGGATGTGACCGCATTGGCTCCGTCTGAAACAGCAGTAATAACCTGGCGGAGAGCCTTGGTTCTCACATCACCTGCGGTAAAGAAACCGGGAGCAGAAGTAATTCCACTTTCGTCTGCAATAATATAGCCTGCCGGATCAAGATTTACATCTGAAGGAACAGCCTGAGTAGACGGAACGGAACCGGCTGCAACGAACACACCGCTTACATCCAATATGCTGTCTTCACCGGTGAGTTTATTGTTTACTTTTATCGATGTAACCTTATCGGTACCAAGAATCTCCGTAACAGTTGAATTAAGTACCAATTCTATATTCTCTTTTTCCTTGATTTTACGGACCGTGATTTCGGCAGCACGGAAAGAATCCCTTCTATGAATCAGATATACCTTTTCACATATGCCTGATAGATAGAGTGCGTCATCGAGAGCAGTGTCGCCTCCTCCGATTACCGCTGCTGTCTTTTTCCTGTAAAATGCGCCGTCACATGTTGCGCAATAAGATACACCTTTGGTATCGTACTTTTCTTCTCCGGGTGCACCTAGCTTTCTGTGGGTGGCTCCTGTAGCATAGAGTACTGTTTTTGTTTCAAGCTTGTTGCCGTCGGAAGTGTTTATTACATATATAGAAGAGCTCTTCTCAATCTGAGAGACTTCGGCTTCCAAAAACTCAACACCGAAGCCTACGGCATGCTCTCTGAATTTTTCACCCATGCTGTAGCCATCCATTCCGGGCAGACCGAGATAGTTGTCCACGCAGCTGCTGAGAGCAACTTGGCCGGTTCCCTCATAATCTTTTTCTATAACTACAAGCTTTAAGCCCGCTCTGACACCGTAGATGGCAGCGGAAAGACCTGCGGGGCCGCTACCGATTATCACTAAATCATACATATTATTCATTGTCCTTTCTTATACTTATATATTGCTTTTGGTTGATGTTTTGTTTCTATAAAAAGTATTTATAAACAGCCTGTTTATTCTTTATAGAATAGATGGGCTGTCTTTTTGTAATTATATTGTAAGCAATAATTTTTATTGTTGCCAATACTTATCAGCTATCAGAATATATAGTTTTCGGCTATAACAAGTAATAAATTTGCGGTATTATACAGCATTTTGATAACGTGATAATCTTTACGATGTCAGAAGGACATAGAAAAACTGATGATGAAACATCAAAAACATGATGCAAGTTTTGAAAAGGACGGTGATGACATGTACGTAGAGTTAAAAAATATCAATAAGAGCTTCGGTGATTGTCAGGCATCCAAGAATGTGAGTTTTGAAATTGAAAAAGGAAAACTGATCGGATTACTCGGACCCAGCGGAAGCGGAAAGACAACAATTCTTCGTATGATAGCCGGACTTGAACATCAGGACAACGGAGATATCTACATCAACGGAAAGCTGGTAAACGGACTTTCACCCAGTCAGAGAGGTGTAGGTTTTGTATTTCAGAGTTATGCGTTGTTTCCATATATGACTGTATATGACAACATCGCATACGGCCTCAAGGTTCAGAAGAGAGATAAGGAATATATCAGGAAGAGAGTTACAGAGCTGCTCGAGCTGGTAAACCTTCCCGGACTTGAAAAAAGATATCCCGACCAGCTCTCAGGCGGACAGAGACAGAGAATTGCACTTGCCAGAGCACTTGCTCCCGAACCTGAACTTCTTCTTTTGGATGAGCCTTTTGCAGCAATCGATGCCAAGGTAAGACAGGAACTCAGAACCTGGCTCAGAGAAACCATAGACAAGATCGGAATCACAAGTATTTTCGTAACACACGATCAGGATGAAGCGATTGAGGTTGCGGATGAGATAGTAATTACCAATCAGGGACGTGTAGAACAGGTTGGCGATCCGGTAGATATCTACCTCCATCCCAAGACTCCTTTCGTAGCACAGTTTATCGGTAAGTCTTCAATCATTGAGGACTACGGAAAACTCAAGGGCTTCGATTCAATAGGTGAGAATACCAAGGCAGTTATCAGAGCTGAGTTCGTGGAAATCAGCAGTGAGAATTCACCCAAGGCAAATGCACCTGCTTACGAAGATGCGGTTGTTGAACAGAGTATTTTCAGAGGAAACTACTTCGAAGCGATTCTCAATGTACATGATATCAAGATTAAGGCAAATTCACCTTTGGTAAACGGACCGCTTAAACCCGGTGACACGGTAAAGGTACTTATTAATCAGCTTTATGTATTCGATGATGAGAAGACTACAATCATTACAAATAAGTCTCTCGATGATTCAAATCTCTACTATATCTAAAGGAGGAAGACGAAATGGAAAACACACAGAAAAAAGTCAATGTTTTCAACAAAATAATCCAGATCGGAATCATCTCCTGGGGATTGGTAATTCTGATTTGGTCATTAGGCGCTTTCAAACTGGACAAAATTTTCTTACCCAGTCCGCTTGAAACAGGTGATGCACTTTTGAAGCTCGCAAAGGAAGGAACACTTTGGTCAGATATCGCAGCTTCATTCGGAAGAGTTGCAAAAGGATGGGGCTTGGCAATAGCTACAGCGGTTCCCATCGGATTGATAGTAGGTCATTTTAAGCACATCAGATGGTTGGTTGAGCCGGTACTTAACCTTTTCAGATTTGTACCTGCCATCGCACTTACTTCACTTTTTCTTATGTGGTTTGGTGTAGATGACAAGTCAAAGGTAGCACTTATCCTTTATGCTTCCTTCTTTCCGATTTTGGTAAATACCATCGCAGGTGTTGTATCAACAGACAAGTCACTTATAGAGGCTGCATCCTGCATGGGTGCCGGAAGAGTAAGAGTATTCTTTACAGTTATCTTACCCTCGGCAGTACCTAATATCTTTACCGGAGTTCGACTCGGACTCAGCTCAAGTATCATCTGTGTAATCGCCGCAGAGATGCTCGTAGGCGGTGACGGACTCGGATACAGAATCCAGTCATCAAGAATGTATTACAAAACCGATTGGGCTTTTGCCGGAATTGTAACACTTGCAATTTTAGGCTTCGTAGCAGATAGATTACTTCTTTTCCTTGGTGCCAAGTTACTTAAGCACTTCGGAGTAAAGAAAGCCTGATAAATAAACGTTATGAAAAATAATAGACAGTAAATCACAAGGGTGATTTAAGGAGGAGAAAATTATGAAAAAGAAGATTTTAGCAACAGCATTGGCAGCAGTATTGGCAACAGGAGTGCTCGCCGGATGCTCATCAAATAGCGGTACCGGAAGCACCGGTTCCACAGCTACTACCACAGTAAGTGCTGACGGAAAAGAATTACAGACTCTCAGAGCAGCAGTAATGACAGGACAGCCCGATCAGTACATTGCAGAGATCGGACTTCAGCAGGGTATTTTTGAAAAGTACGGCATTAACCTTGAGGTTACCGAGTACATCTATGGTATTGCTACTATCGATGCAATCGTAAACGGAACTGCAGATATCGGAGAGATGGCAGATTATGCGGCAGTCAACAGACTTGGTAACACCTATGGAGTAACAGACCTGGTATTGTTCTCAGAGCTTACCGCAGGATCTGAAATGACAGGTGGCCTCTATGTAGCTCCTGAATATGTTGATAATCTTGATGCTCTCGATGGCAGCAAAGGATTCATGACTACAACAGGAACTGTTGTTGATTACTATATTGCAAATGCAATTGCATGGCTCGGACTTGACTATGACAAGCAGAACATCGTTGCCGTAGATTCTACACAGACAGCTCTTGCACTTGCACAGAGCAACAGCGCTTCTGCTTACATTGTAGGTGGTGCAAATGCCAAGTATTTTGAGGAGCAGGGCTGGCAACTTGTAGCAACCTATACCGAGCTTGGTCTCACAACCGGTTCATATATGCTTGCTAACAGAACCTTTGTAGATGCAAATGCAGACCTTCTTGCTAATTATCTCCTTGCTTTTGAGGAGACCAGACAGTACATTACCGATCACCTTGATGAAAGTGCAGCTTATCTTGCAGGCAAGCTTGGCATTGTAGAAGAGGATTTCAAGGCTAACTGGAAAAACTTCAAAATTCAGCCCGGCTTTACAGAAGAAGCGGCTGAGCACCTCAACGGTGTAAGACAGTGGGCATTTGAGAACGGTCGTTTTGAAGCAGATTACGACATCAAAGAGTTCGTTGATACCAAGGCAATCGAGATTGCATTCCCTGAGAGAATTACTATCAAGTTTAACTAATGAATTAAGGCAAATAATGAATATATGCACAGGAGGAATTAAGAATGATACAGGAATTGACAACAATAGATTTTGACAATACCGTTTCTGAAAATCAGGCGGTTGTGGTGGAGTTCTATACTCCTACCTGCGCACATTGTAAGAAATTGGTTGGTGCAATAGAAAAGCTTTCCGAGGAAATCGGGGATAAAGCAGTATTCGGAAAAGTAAACATTGAAGCAGAGAGTTTTCTTCAGAGCAGATTTGATATCACTGCAGTACCTACACTTATCTTTTTCAAGAAGGGTGATGAGGTCAACAAGCTGGTGGGAGAGATTCATCCGCTGATCATTGCGGAAGAAATCAAGAAGCTTCAGTAAATTTTTTAGTACATAACAGTATCGGTAATTTTGAGAAGATGATTAATTGTTTTAGGAGGTAACAGAATGGGATATCCCAGCGTATTTGCAACAGGTGTACTTCAGTACAATAAAGATAAGGCCTACAGCGGCTATACAATTTATCCTTCAGCGAAGGGTGCATTATTGATTGACATGAACGGAAATGAGGTTAATCTCTGGGCGGGATTGGGAGGTTTCCCCAATAAGCTTCTTCCCGGCGGATATGTTCTCGGTACAACAGGTGCCAGAGCCGGTAAGTATGCATACCAGGATCAGCTCGATCTTGTACAGGTTGATTGGGATGGTAACATTGTTTGGAAGTTCGACCACACCGAACTTGTGGCAGATCCCGGTGAGGAGCCCAAGTGGATGGCAAGACAGCATCATGATTTCCAGAGAGAAGGCAACACCGTAGGATACTATTATCCCGGCGGAGAGCCCAAGGTGGACAGCGGTAACACTATACTTCTTACACACGAGAATCTCTACAATCATGATATTACCGACAAGAAGCTCATCGATGACAAGATTATCGAGGTAGATTGGGAAGGAAATATTCTCTGGAGCTGGAGAGCAAGCGATCATTTTGATGAGTTTGATTTTGATGAAGCTGCCAAGAATACACTTTTTAGAAATCCCGGACTTCATCAGGAAGCGGGCGGAGACTGGATGCATATCAACAGTGTATCTGTTCTCGGACCCAACAAGTGGTATGATGCCGGTGATGAGAGATTCCATCCCGATAACTTAATTTTTGACGCAAGAAATGCCAATATTCTTGCAATCATCAGCAAGGAGACCGGTAAGGTGGTATGGCAGATTGGACCTGATTTTTCCAAGACTCCAGAGCTTCGTAAGCTTGGTTGGATAATCGGTCAGCATCACTTCCATATGATTCCTAAGGGACTTCCCGGAGAAGGCAATCTGCTGGTATTCGATAACGGTGGCGAGGGCGGATACGGTAGCCCCAATCCTTCGTCAGTAACCGGTAATAACAATGCACACAGAGATTATTCAAGAGTACTTGAATTTGATCCTATCACTCTTGAAATAGTATGGCAGTATACTCCTCTTGAAGCAGGCTTCCTCCTCTTTACAGATGCTTCAAAGTTCTACAGCTCATATATCAGTTCGGTACAGAGACTTCCTAACGGAAACACTCTTATTACCGAGGGGTCTGACGGAAGAATCATCGAGGTAACTCCCGAGCATGAGATAGTATGGGAGTATATCAATCCTTACTTCAGAAATATCGGTGGTAAATTTACCATGAACATGGTATATCGTGCTTACAGAGTTCCTTATGAGTGGGTTCCTCAGGTTGAAAAGCCTGTAGAGACTTCTATCGAGCCTCTCAATGTAGAGACATTCAGAGTACCAGGAGCATCTGTCGGTGCAGGAACAGGTAAGGTTACTATCGTAGACGGTATAGATCCCAACAAGGAAAATATTACCGGAATGGGTGCCAACAAGAAGGAAGACAAGGATGAAAAGGTTGACTTCTGCGTAGCATCTGTAAAGAAGTCAGAATTACTTAAGTAAACAATATCACTCTAAAACAATATCACTTAGAAAGCAGCGGGGCATTTGCTCCGCTGTTTTCATTAAAGGAATTACCTATAACTGGAAAAAGATTATACGTATTTTTCAGATTGTTAGTTAAAAACTATAATACATACATAACATAAAGAAAGGAGCGCAGACATGAACTTTAACACAGCTCTTTTACATGATGGAGTAGATAAAAAAGAAAAGTTTGGTGCGACGTTAACACCGATATATCAGTCCAGCGCTTTTTATCAGCAGACTGCAGATGATCTGGCAGGAATCTTCAGCAACAAAGCCCCGGGCTATTGTTACACAAGAGTTGCCAATCCTACCATAAGTGCTTTTGAAAACAGAATTAATAAGCTGGAAGGCGGAGTCGGAACTATAGCGGCAGCTTCCGGAATGGCGGCACTTTTCAATGCGGTCACCAATATAGTAAGAAGCGGCGACGAAATAGTATCGAGTGCAAGCTTGTACGGAGGAACCATTGATCTTTTCAGAGATCTGGAGGCCTTCGGTATAGTAACCAGATATGTTGAGAATAACAACTGGGAGAAGATAGAAGCAGCTATAAACGACAAGACAAGACTTGTCTTTGCGGAAACTATCGGAAATCCCAGCCTGGACGTTACAGATGTTGATAAGCTTGCGGAGCTGGCACACAAACATAATGTACCGCTTTTGGTCGACAATACCTGTGCAACTCCTTACCTGATCAAGGTATTGGAACACGGAGCTGATATAGTAATCAATTCTTCTTCCAAGTACATAAACGGAAGCAGTAATTCTATCAGCGGTGTACTTACCGATAAGGGCAAGTTCAAATGGGATAAAGACAGATATCCGGGAATGGCCGATTATGTGAAGTTTGGTCCATATGCTTATATCGCAAAATTGAGAAACGGATTGTTCAGAAATACCGGAGCCTGTTTATCTCCGCAGACAGCTTTTTTGAATTCAATAGGACTTGAAACACTGGGACTTAGAATGGAGCGTGAATGCAGCAATGCAGAAAAGTTAGCACATTTCCTGGAAGATAATTACAAAGACTTTACAGTCAACTATCCGGGTCTTGAATCCAGCCCATGGCATGAGATTGCCAAGAAGGAACTAAAGAATGGATTCGGAGCGATTATTACACTGCGTGTGGGCAGTAAGGAAAAAGCGTTTAAGCTTCTCGATAACCTGAATGTAGCATACAGATTATCGAATATAGGCGATACCAAGACACTGGTGATTCACCCGGCATCAACCATCAGTCTTCATTCTACGAAGAAGCAGCAGGAAGATGCGGGAGTATATGATGATTTGATCAGAATCAGCGTCGGAATAGAAGATTTTGAAGACTTAAGAGATGATTTTATTCAGGCTATAGAAAAATTATAAATATGAAAGAGTGATATTGGAGAAAAGAAATGGCTGAAAAAATTGACTATTCATCATTAAAAAAAGGCGGCTTCATGAGACAGAAGCAGAAGGGATATTTTTCCTTAAGACTTGCTGTCGTAGGAGGAAATCTTACTGCAGAAAACATTAAGACTGTTGCCGAAGTTGCAGAAAAATACGGAAAAGGTTATGTACACATGACATCACGTCAGGGTGTGGAGATTCCTTTTATCAAGTTTGATGACATCGAAGAGGTAAGAGCAGAGCTTGAAAAAGGCGGTGTCAGACCCGGCGTATGCGGTCCCAGAGTCAGAACTGTTACAGCTTGTCAGGGCGCTGCGGTTTGTCCCAGCGGATGTATCGATACATATACACTTGCCAAGGAATTTGATGAGAGATATTTCGGAAGAGAGCTTCCTCACAAGTTTAAGTTTGGCTTTACAGGATGTCAGAATAACTGCTTAAAGGCAGAGGAAAATGACCTTGGTGTTAAGGGAGGTTTCTTAATCGATTATAAGCCCGAGGATTGTATTTCATGCGGTGTATGTGTAAAGGCTTGTCGTGAGGGTGCACTTTCAATGGTTGACGGTAAAGTGGTAATCGATAAGGAAAAGTGCAACAACTGCGGTCGTTGTGTAAAGGCTTGTCCTGCAGATTCTTGGAACTATGAGCCCGGATATATCGTATCGTTTGGCGGTCTTTTCGGAAACAAGATTTATAAGGGCGAACAGATTGTTCCTATCATCAAGGACAAGGAAACACTCTTCAGAGTAGCGGATGCGGCAATCAAGTTCTTTGAGGATTATGCAAATCCGGGAGAGAGATTCAGACTTACTCTTCAAAGAGTCGGTGAAGAAGAGTTCCGTAAGGCTATTCGGGCAGCATATGAAGGAAAATAATTATTAACGATTATGCATTTGGCATTTATTAATCCAAATGTTGATAATCGTATATCTCAGGAGGATGAAAAAATGGCAGATATTCAGTTTGATGAGGAAGTAGATATTACCGATAAGGTATGCCCTCTTACATTTGTAAAGGCTAAGGTTACACTTGATGAGCTTGATGACGGTCAGGTATTGGCTATCAGAATGAATGATGGAGAGCCTGTACAGAATGTTCCCAGAAGCATTAAAGATGAGGGACATAAGATTTTGAAACTTGAGGACAATGAGGACGGTACTTATACCCTTTATGTCAGAAAGGTGGAGGAGTAATGGCAGCAAGAATCTCAGAGGCAGATTTTGAGGAGAAGGTCCTTAAGAGCGATAAGCCTGTTATCGTAGATTTTTACTCAGACTCCTGTGTTCCCTGCAAGAAGATGGCACCTGTTCTCGGACAGGCAGAGGATGATTACGAGGATAAACTGGTAGTCTACAAGGTTAACAGCAATTTTGACACAGCGCTTGCTGAAAAGTATGGCGTACAGGCAAATCCCACACTGATCTTTTTCGCAGCAGGTGAAGAGAAGGACAGAAGCGTGGGAGCACTTAATCCAATGCAGCTAAATGCATGGATTGACAAGAATTTATAAATCATCAGATTAGCTAAGTCTTACAAAAAGGAGAGTATAAAAATGATAATTACAGTTGCAGGTGATAAGAAAGAATATAAGGACGGACTTACACTTCCCGAACTTCTCGAGGCAGAGAAGGTAGAGATGCCTGAGTACGTTACGGTTTCAATCAATGATGAGTTTGTAGAATCAGAGGCAAAGGCTACCACCGTTCTCAAGGACGGCGACAGCGTAGAGTTCCTCTATTTCATGGGAGGAGGCCAGTAAGCGATGGCAATGACAGATGAGCAGATTGAGCGCTACTCGCGCCATATTATACTGAAAGAAGTAGGAGCAAAGGGTCAGAAGAAGCTCATGAATGGTAAGGTTCTTATCATCGGAGCCGGTGGACTCGGAGCACCTGCAGCTATGTATTTGGCAGCAGCCGGTGTAGGAACCATCGGTATTGTTGATGCAGATGAGGTTGATCTTTCCAACCTTCAGAGACAGATTATTCACGGTACTGCCGATATCGGTAAGGCCAAGGTTAAGTCTGCCAAGGAGACAATGGAAGCAATGAATCCCGACGTTACTGTTAAGACCTACAGAATGTTCGTTGATTCTACCAATATCAGAGAACTTGTAAGAGAGTACGATTTCGTAATTGACGGAACCGACAATTTCCCTGCTAAGTTCCTGATTAACGATGCCTGTGTACTTGAGGGTAAGCCTTTTTCACACGCAGGTATCATCCGCTTCAAGGGACAGCTGATGACCTATGTGCCCGGTAAGGGACCTTGCTACAGATGTGTATTCAAGAATCCTCCTCCGAAGGACGCTGTTCCCACCTGTAAGCAGGCCGGTGTTATCGGTGCAATGGGTGGTGTAATCGGAAGCCTCCAGGCAATGGAAGCAGTAAAATATCTGATCGGAGTAGGAGAGCCTCTCACCGGAGCACTGCTTACCTACGATGCATTGGATATGAAGTTCAACAAGATTAAGATTAAGAGAGATTGTAAGTGTGCAGTATGCGGAGACAATCCGACTATCCTTGAGCCCATTGATTATGAGCAGGAAGTATGTGAGGAGACCGCAAGTCGTTTTGAGGCACCTCGCAGTTAAGCATGAATATCTGTAAGGAATTCATAGATTAGCGGTGGATTCAAAATGGCCGGAATACATTTGAAGGAGTACGATGATGGGAATTGTTCGAATGGAATATCATATGTATGATGAAATAGTCCGGTATGCTCGTGAGCATCTTCCGGAGGAGGCATGCGGACTCATAGCCGGAGAAGAAAACGAGAATGGACGTTTGGTTAAGAAAGTATATTTTCTTACAAATATCGATCATGCTGAGGATCATTTTACATTGGATCCTAAAGAGCAGCTTGCGGCAATCAAAGATATGAGAGCTAACGGATATAAGCCTCTGGGTAACTGGCATTCTCATCCGTCGTCACCTTCAAGACCTTCGGTAGAAGATATCAGACTTTCATTTGATTCCAATGCCAGCTATATGATTATTTCATTGATGGCAGAGAATGCGGTTATTAATTCATTTCAGGTGGAAAACGGGGAGGTTACCAAGGAAGACCTGAGAATTTATTCTGATGAATACTACTTCTAATCCGAGGAAAGAGTAATATAACATAATTGAAAATTGAATAATGAGCATAAGTAGTATTTCCATTAGCATGAAGTATGTGCTTGCATATTTGTTTGGCGAATATTAAAATAATTATCGTTCGTTTATAGAAAAATACTATAGGAACGGTGAACGCTACATATATAAGCTATTACAAAAAAACAAGTAATTATGCGATTGGAGGTATATTATGGCTGAAAGAATAGATTATGCATCATTAAAAAAAGGTGGGTTTATGAAACAGAAGCAGCAGGGATTCTTTTGCATGAGAGTCGCTGTTGTCGGTGGAAAGCTTACAGCAAGCAATCTTAAGGTGATTACCGATATTTCGGAAAAATACGGTAATGGAACAGTGCATCTCACATCACGTCAGAGTGTAGAGATTCCGTACCTTAAGTATGAGGATATCGAACAGGTAAAGGCAGAACTTGCTAAGGATGGGTTGGCTCCGGCTGTATGTGGTGCTGGTGTGAGAACTATAACAGCATGCCAGGGTGCAGAAATCTGTAACAGCGGATGTATTGATACTTATGCTTTGGCTAAAGAGCTTAATGAGAGATATTTCGGAAGACAGCTTCCTCACAAATTTAAGATTGGTGTTACCGGTTGCCGTAATAATTGTTTGAAGACAGAAGAAAATGATCTTGGTATCAAGGGCGGATATGTTATTGAGTACAAACCGGAACCTTGCATTTCATGTGGCCTCTGCGTAAAGGCTTGCAGAAATGATGCTCTTTCATTGGTGGATGGCAAGATTGTATATGATAAGGAAAAATGCATCAATTGCGGTCGTTGTGTAAAAGCCTGCCCTGTAAAGGCATGGGATTATGAGCCCGGTTATGTGGTGACTTTTGGTGGTTTGTTCGGCAATACTATTTATAAGGGCGAACAGATTGTTCCTATTATTACAGATAAGGACATACTGCTCAGAGTGGCGGATGCTGCCATTAAGTTCTTTGAAGATAATGCAAAGCCGGGGGAGAGATTCAGATTCACTATACAGAGAGTAGGTGAAGACGAATTCCGTGCGGCGATAAATAACGCATACGAAGGAAAATAGACGAATTGAAGAACAGATTTATAAAAAATAACATTGTAATAAAGATGGCTGCAGGATTCATCTCTGCAGCCTTAATACTTAGTGGATGTGCATCGTCATCTGATAATACTGATTCAACAGAGAATATTACCGCAGACATTAATATTGATGAAGATAATACTGTTGAAGATGATATTACAGAAGTTAATACAATTGATAATGCTCCTGCCGGTGATGAATATGTATCTGTAGAGGTTACATTTCCTGTAACGCTTACCGATGCTCTCGGAAGGGAGGTTACTATCGAGAGTGCAGACAGAGTGGCGACTCTTCTCGGAAGCTTTGCCGATATGTGGTATCTGGCAGGCGGAGAGGTAGTAGCAACCGCAAGTGATACCTGGACCAATTTTGATTTGGGACTGGATGAGTCAGTGGTTAATGTGGGAAGTATATTAAATCCCGATCTTGAGTTGCTGGTGGCAGCAGAACCGGACCTTGTGATTGCCAGTGCAGGCAACAGTGCCCAGATTGAATTGGAGGATGCGCTTACAAGTACAGGCATTACCGTGGTGTATTTTGAGGTATCGGATTTTGATGATTACAAAGAAGTGCTCGGAGTTATGACCGATATCACCGGACGTAAGGATTTATATAAGACTTATGCTCTCGATGTAGAAAAGGATGTGCAGGCGCAGAAGGAACGTGCAGCGGAAGCTGCATCAGCTGATGGCTTTGAAGCTCCTACAGTATTGTTTATAAGAGCGGCGGCAAGCTCGGTAAAAGCAAAGGGAAGCACAGGTACGGTAGGCGGTGAAATATTGGCAGATATAGGCACTGTAAATATTGCGGATACCGACGGTACTCTTTTGGAGGATCTGAGTCTTGAGGCTATTGTTGCGGCAGACCCTGATTATATATTTGTGACCACTCAGGGAGAGGATACGGAAGCGGCTCTTGCAAATGTAGAGGAGCTTCTTAAATCAAATCCCGCATGGTCATCGCTTACAGCGGTACAAAACGGTAATTATTATGAAATAGACAAATCATTGTACAACTCAAAACCCAATGCGAGATGGGCAGAGGCTTACAAGATTTTGGTAGATATAATATACGGCGAATAACTGAGGTATATATGGCTTATTTTCCTTTCTTTTTTGAAGTGAACAGACTAAAGGGTATAGTGATCGGCGGAGGTAGAATAGCGCTTGAAAAGATTGAAAAGCTCAACGGATATGATGCCGACATTACAGTGATCGCCCCTGAAGTGTTACCGGAAATAGGAGCTTACGGCTGCGTTAAAGAGATTATTAAAAAAGAGTTTGAACCGACAGATATCAAAGATGCAGACTATGTAATTGCGGCGACGAATATAAGTGAGCTGAACGAAACGGTAAGATTGGTATGCCGCGAAAAGCATCTTCCTGTAAATGTGGTGGACAACCAGCCGTTGTGTGATTTTATTTTTCCTTCGGTATATAAAAAAGGATCGCTGGTAGTCGGGGTATCAAGCTCGGGAGCGAGTCCGCAGGTTGCTGTGGAATTGAGAAAAAGATTTGAAGAAAGTACTCCGGACAATATCGAAGAGATACTGGATTATCTGGCTTCAATCAGACCGTATGTAAAAGAAAAGGTTACAGATTCCAAAATCAGACATCATCTTTTTGCAGACATTGCAAGAGAGAGTATGAGAGTGGGCAGGGCATTGAGCGAGAATGAGCTGGAGAAAATAATCACAGAGGCAATCGATTAATGCTAAGCTTTGACGACGATATATTTTCCCTCTTCATCCTCAAATTGTTTGATCTTGAGGTTGAAGACTTCTTCAATGATTCCCGATTTTATGAGGGCCTCCGGTTTGCCGGAGGCTATTATTTTTTGTTCGTTTACGAGCACTATATTATCTGAAATCTGCAGTGCCTGTGTGAGGTCATGAAGGACTAAAATGATGGTCTTGCCGGCATCACGCAGCTCCTTATAGATAGACATGATTTTTTTCTGGCTGGGGAGATCCAAATAAGTCGTAGGTTCGTCCGCAACCAGGTAATCGCAATCCTGGGCAAGCTGCATTGCGAGGAATACTCGCTGTCTGACACCGCCCGAGAGAGTATCTACGGATTGGTAAGCATATTCTGTTACATCAGCCAGTTTCATGGCATTTTCTATTATCTTGCGATCTTCGGTTCCCATTTTTCTTGAAAAGCCCAAATGAGGAAAACGACCGTGTTCTACCAGAGTTTTTACAGGAATAGTGGGCAGAGTGCTTCTTACCTGTGGGAGAAAAGAGAGTATCTGTGCACGCTTCCTGGGGGCCATAGAGAGGTAGTCCTGATCATCTAAATATATTTTGCCCGAATTGACTGTTGTGGAACCGTTTAAGGCCTGTAGGAGGGTTGTTTTACCCGAACCGTTGGGGCCGATTACTGTGGTGATGGCATTGGCGGGAAAATCAACAGAGACGTTTTCGAGTATGATAGTTCTGTCGCATGACAGAGTGACATTTTCGTATCTAAGCATTTACTCTGCGACCTCCCTTCTTGCGAAGTAACAAATACAGGAAGAACGGACCACCGATGAATGACATCAGTATACCGGCCGGTAATTCATAAGGTGAAAATACAACGCGACCGATGAGGTCACATAACAGTACCAGGCTTGCTCCCAATAATGCAGAACCAGGGATGAGAAGTCGGGCATCGTTACCGAACAACTTACGGCTGATGTGAGGCACTATCAGACCTACAAAACCCAACAATCCGGCATAGCTTACCACACATCCTGCGAGGATGCTTGATATTGTAAGCAGTATAAAACGCAACAGATTTACGTTTACGCCGAGAGAGCGTGCGATGTCATCGCCGAGATTAATTATATTGAGTGCGCGAGCCATTATAACAGCAAAAATAAAGGCAACGATTATTCCGACAGCAGGGAGTGTGATTGATGAAAAACTGACTCCTGCAAGAGAACCCATCATAAAAGAATTCAGGTTGATGGTGATATCGTTGTCGATGGTTTTGATCAGATTGATTCCGGCAGATAAAAAGCTCGATACGGTGATTCCGGCAAGGATAATTGTCATGCGGGATTTGTCACCGAAATAGGCCAGAAGAAAAATTATGAATGTGGTAATCAAAGCACCGAAAAAGGCAAATACCGGACCTGCCCATGTAACCTTGGGTAACAGAAGATATGCAAGCATTACAGAGAAGCCCGCACCCGAATTGACACCGATTGTACTTGGTCCTGCCAAAGCGTTGTTCATTACACCTTGAAGAACGACACCTGATGTTGATAAGGCGATTCCGGCCAACAATCCGGACAGTACTCTGGGGAGGCGGATACTTCTGATGATAACAGCTGCCTTTCCTGCAGCATTGGGATGGAACAGACTGTCAGCCACATCGGGAATGCTGATATGTACACTTCCAAGGCACAGGCATGTAATAAAGATTATAAACAGTGCCACACTCAGCGCCAAAAGTGCAAGAACGTTTTGGGATATTCTATTGTTGTTTTGGTTACTTAATGTACGCATATATACCTTTAACTGTAACTTAGTCTGACACTATTTTATATGTCAAAGTCACAATAGTCTAATAGAATAAATTTATCACTTAGTATATATTTGAGCAATTTTTTTTGTGCGATAAATCGGTATTATCAGAGTGCATTGATATGTATAATTCTAAGTGTCGAAAGAATATAAACGAAAGTAAAATATAAGAACCGGCTGTATTGTGCGAGACAGAGAAGAGTTTTATCCGTTGTACCGAGAAAACGTCTTAAAGGCGTAAATACTTGAATTAATGTGGGGGGACAAAGTGATTAACTTTAGTATATTGGATTGTGAAGCTTCATATAAGGATTCGATGGCATTGAGTCCATATTATATTGACTTTAATATCGATCGAATTGTGAAGGACATAAATGCATATTGGAAAGAGGATGTGACTGCACTGTATAAATATTTTCCGGCCGATGAACAGGGGCAGGAATATAGAAAAGCAGTTTACAAAGATATATGCAAAGAAGGTATGGTTGAGCTGCTCAAAGAATTTCGTGAGGAGATGAAGCAGCGCAAGAAGTATTTAGAAAATAAAAAACTCACCAGATCGGAATTGCAAAAATCCGTTATTACGCTGAGTGAGATAAAAGGCTATGCGAGAGCGGTGGAGACACTTGCGTCTAAGTTGGCCACGATGAATACCGAATCAGAGGGTATGAATTCTCTGATAAAAATATTAAATGATTATGTAGCGGGGGACAGTTTTAAACAGCTTTCCGCAAAAGCCAATTCTTTGAGGGATTCATTGGACGCAATCCCTATCAAATTAAGTTATCAAAACAATTTTCTGACAGTTTCCTTTGACGAGGTTAAGGGAAAGTATGATGCATTCCTTAAAGGTTTTTCTTCGCCTGAACAGGAGAGCAAAAAATCCATGACCTTTTTCCAAAAAAAGAATCCGCTGGGTGATGCGGTAGAAGTTACGACATTGGAGGATGAGGTACTGGAACTGATTTCCGACAAGTATCCGAATGTCTTTATTGAATTGAATAAGTTTGTGAAAGAGAACAGTGATTATGCCGAGGCATTTGTGATTCAGTTGGCAGATGAGCTGGCATTCTATCTTTCGTTCTATACCTTTGAGCAGGAAATGAGCGACAGAGGATTGTATTTTACTCCTGCGAAAAAGTCCGACAACGCATGTTTACGTGCGGATGATTTGTATGATTTGGCGTTGGCTTGTCAGATGATCAGAAAGGGCGAAATGCCGGTGGCCAACGATACAAGACTTGAGGCAAATGAGAATTTCTTTGTTTTGACCGGACCGAATCAGGGTGGAAAGACAACCTTCGCAAGAAGCTTAGGACAGCTTGTTTTCTTCTCGAAGCTGGGACTTCCGGTACCTGCCAAGTATGCGGAGATTCCTTTTTATTCACGAATACTTACACATTTTAGTGTGGAGGAAAGTGTTGAAACCGGTAAAGGAAAACTGGCAGAGGAGCTGACACGTTTGGCACCGATGATGGAGGATAAGTCTCAGAAGAATGATTTCGTGGTCATAAACGAATTGTTTACCACGGCGGCTAACTATGATGCTTGCATAATGGGTAAGCGAGTGTTGGATCATTTTATCGGACAAAATTGCCACGGTATATATGTCACTCATTTGCAGGAGCTCAGTAAAGAGGACCCGGGTATTGTCAGCTTAAGAGCAATGATGAATGAGGAGCATAAGCAGAATTTCAAGATTGTCAGAAGTAATGAACCTGCGCTGGAATCATCGATATTGCTGGTTGAAAAGCATAAGCTGCACTATGAGCAGGTGGTAAACAGATTGAAAGGAGAAGAGGCATGATAGCAGGATTGTTATACGCAGATAAAGATCGTACCAATGTGAAGCGTTATGATGACGACTCGACTATTATATCAGATCTTAACCTCAAGTCTCTTTTCAGAACCTGTGCGCAGAAGGTGATTTGGAACGGAGAAATTGTAGAGAAAGTAACTCCGGCAGATCCTTTTATAGAGCAGACTATGAGGCAGGTAATGATGGTCCCTCTTCGTACGAAGGAAGAGGTGGAATACAGACAGGCGGTAATCAGAGATTTCTTGAACAATACGGAACTGGCCGCACAGCTGTATGAGATTACAACCGGACTGAGTAATGCCTGGAATGCGTTGGGAAGAAAAGAAAAGAAGCATCAGGAGCAGGATGCGGCAGGTGAGATGATTACCAAGATTAAGGTAATAAACATGCTGTTGAATACTGCCTGCAAGGTAAAGAAAATACTTGAAGACAATGAGAACAGCTTTAAGTCGGAAGGTCTTAAAAATCTTCTTACAGGACTGCGGAACGAGATATCCGAGGATAAAGAAAAAAGGATACGCAAGGTGATAGATGACGTATCATTTTTTACAATAGAGGGTGAAAGAGAAGAGAGAATGAAGCCCGGCAGAATATGCGTACCTAAAATCGTATTGGGCTGCAGGATAGGTGATTCTCTGAGATTCGATTCGTTCCAATTGGATGAACTCGAAAGTGTAGACAAGAAATATCATAAGCCCGGCGGTTTCTTAAGCAAGATGGATGATTATAAAAATAAGTTGGTACCGGATTCGATTCAGCTTACCAAGAATCCTGCACTTTTGGAGCAGGGTGCATATATGGAGCGAATGATGGTGAGCTATCTGTGTGAGAGCTTATCGGGATTTGTTGACGAGCTTGGAGTCTTTTTTGACCATCTCAGAATGCAATGCGCATTTATGCTTGGAGTATGCTATCTGCAGGATCAGATGAGAAGATATGAACTGCATTTGAACTTCCCCAAGGTAGGCGCGAAGGAGTGCTTTAAGTTCACTGAATTGAAAGAACTGGTAATGTGCATAGAGCAGCACCATGCTCCTATCGGTAACAGCTGTGATATTAAGAATAAAAATATGCTGGTGGTTACAGGAGCAAACCAGGGTGGTAAGTCTACATTTTTACGCAGTCTTGGAATTGCTCAGCTTATGATGCAGGCGGGAATGCCGGTGCTTGCGGATTATTATGAAGCCCCTCTTTATCCGGGAATGTTTACTCATTTTACCAGACGTGAAGACAGTGAGATGAACAGCGGACGTTTGGATGAAGAGCTTAAGCGTATGAGTCAGATTGTAGATTATCTGCGAAAGAATGAGGCGGAAGCCCCGGGTACTTCTTTGGTGCTTTTGAATGAGTCATTTGCAACCACGACCGAGAAGGAGGGTTCTGTCATTGCCTATGATATTTTGCAGGCGATGACCGGGATGGGTGTAAATGTTGCGACGGTTACACATTTGCTTTCCTTCGCAAAGAGACTATATGAAGAGAAAGAGCAGGAGAAGAAAGATAAGGGTGTAGATGAGACCAACGTGGTATTCCTGAGTGCAGAGAGATTGGACAGTGGTGAGAGAACATTTAAGATGATACCATGCGTACCACAGCTTACCAGCTTCGGCCTGGATCTCTATGACAAAATGATATACGGAACGGAGAGTGTATGAAACTGAACAAATATGAGGAAAAGCATAATGCTTACCTGCGTGAGAACGGCGCGGAGTGCACAGTCCTGTTGAAGAAGGACGGTCATTTCCCTTTGAAAAAAGCAGGCGAGGTTCATAAGCGCTTTTTTGTTACTAATATATAAAAGTTTCGCGAACTTTTGTATTATGCCGAACAGACGATAAGTAGTATAATTATGTATAACACTTGGTGGCACAGCACCTTCGGGAGGCGCGCATATGGATAAGAAAAAAATTGCAGTTTTTTCCACCGGTTGGGCCGGTGAGATTTTATATCAATATCTGACAGGATTGCGTGATGGATTGGAAGGACAGTCAGCAGACATATATATGTTTATGAGCCATGCTGTATATGGTACTACCGAAGCGGATTTGCATGGTGAACTGAATATATATCAATTGCCGGATATGAAGGAATTCGATGCGGCATTATTGTTTGCAAACGGTTTGGATTTTCCAAATGTAATACAGGATTTAACATCTCGCTGTATAGAAGCGGATATTCCTGTAGTTATGACCGGCAAAGAGGATGAACGATTCTATTTTGTCGGAACTGATAATTTCAAAGGTACAAAGGATTTGGCCAGACACCTGATTGAAGAACATGGTGTAAAAGACATATGGTTCCTGGCCGGAACACCTGAAAATATGGATTCCAACAATAGATTGGAAGCTGTGAGATCTGTATTTATAGAGCATGGTCTGGAAATCAAGGAAGAAAATATATGCTATACTCAATGGTCTCCGTATCTAGGTGCTACGTTTATTGATGAGCAGCTGCAAAAGGGTAAGAAACTGCCTGATGCCATTGTGTGTGCAAATGATACCTTGGCAATGGTATTGAGCAATCATCTTGTTAAAAAGGGATACAGGGTTCCGGAGGATGTTCTGTTTACCGGTTTTGATAATGAGTCTTTGGCACAGGTATACGATCCATCAATCAGTTCGGTTGATCAGAGATTTGACAATATAGGAAGAAAAGTTGCGTATATTTTAAAAGAAATATTTGCAGGGCATGAAGTAGAAAAGATTCATCGTACTCAGTGTGAGTTTGTACCCAGTGAAAGCTGCGGATGCTGCTCGGCCAAAGACTTTGAGGCTATTCGCAGAAAAATCGGAAAAGACAGATTTACAGAGAGATTTAATAATTCCAGCTTTGATATCAGACTGAACACGATGGAAAGAGTAATACTTCAGGGAACTGAATTTGACAGTCTGAGAGAGTCTTTCAGTCAGTTGAATGCCAATGATGGCACATATGAGTCACCTACGTTCCATGTATTTATCGATCCGTTGGTTGAAAAGAGCATACATGATAGCCAGAGAAAACTAAGAACTGATGGATATCCTGAATACATGAATATGATATATTCGAAGGATCACGGGTATGTCCAAAATATTAAGGAATTTGAGACACGAAAGGTTCTTCCGCAGCTGAATCCACAGATGGGCAACAGATTTTATATAATTCTTCCTCTCCATGAGAATGAGTATGAGGTTGGTTATGTAGTATTGGGTGATGACTATCAAAAGGTATGGGATGCTCAGATGATGCGTAAGTATCTTGAGCGTATGAACATCATTTTGAACCGCTATTTCCAAAAGCTGAAGCTCAATGCTTTGAATCAGAGATTGTTGCAGATGACAGAGACTGATGCAATGACTCATGTAAAGAACAGAACTGCGTTTGAGACCAGACTGGGTGATATGCAGGCAAGGATGTCCTCCGAGATTAAGCCTGAGTTTGCCATGATTCTTTTTGATATTAACAATCTTAAAACTATCAACGACAGTTTGGGCCATGAGGCCGGTGATGAATATATCATCAATTCCTGCAGACTTATATGCAAGACTTTCAAAAAGAGTGCTGTATACAGAATCGGTGGAGATGAATTTATGGTCATCGTCGAGAGGGATGATTTCGAGGCACGTGAAAAGCTGCTTGCAGAAATGAAGGAAGAGATGAATCGGTTGAAGAATGCTGATGTTCCGTTATATGAAAAAATCAGTATTGCTTCAGGTATGGCAGTATACAACAGCGAAGAGCATTTCCATATACAAGAGGTCTTCAACAAAGCGGATGCGGCAATGTATGAGAATAAGGCTGTAATGAAAGGCTTGAGATAGTTAAGGTTCGATATAAGAACTGGACAGATTTATGGATTTTTGAGCTGAAGTTATCATTTGTTGCTATGTGGATATTTAGGAGTTGACATATGCAGGCGGCATCGATATAATCAATCTCGTTTTTCGGGTGAATTGGGGGCACCACTTTTCACCGTCATAAAAGGCGCCGGATTATTTACTATGGAATGGTAAGTACCGGGGCGTATACTACAGTTTTTTAAGCGTTTACGGATTACCGTCCGTAGACGCTTTTTTTGCGTAATAGGAAATTGCTTTCCTATTGGATTCTATTTTATATCAAGGAGAAAAAATGGTAAGAATTAACGGAGAACAGAAGGATATTGCCGGACGTAATCTGTATGATTATCTGACGGAAGAAGGATACGAGCTTAACAGAGTAGTCGTAGAACTCAACCTGGATATCATACCAAAAGATGAGCTTAAGGCAATCACTATAAAGGATGAAGATGAGATAGAAGTGCTTCGTTTTGTGGGAGGCGGCTGATGGATAAGGCTACACTCGATCGGGCTTTTGATGCCAGATTCCCCGCGGATATCAAGGAGAAATTATCTAATGCAAGAGTTGCTATCGCAGGATTGGGCGGGCTGGGCTCCAATATTGCCATGATGCTTGCCAGAAGCGGTGTGGGACATTTGTTGTTGATTGATTTTGATGTGGTGGATGTAACGAATCTCAACAGGCAGGCATACCTTATTCCTCAGGTTGGTACGCCCAAGACGGAGGCTATCAAGGAGCTGCTTTGTCAGGTCAATCCGTATCTTGATTATGAAACAAAATGTATCAAGGTGACACCTGATAATGTGGCTGAGCTGCTAACCGGATATCCGATAGTATGTGAAGCTTTTGACGCGGCAGAACAAAAAGCTATGCTCGTGCAGGAGGTACTCACACAGCTAAAGGATACTGTAGTGGTGTCGGGAAACGGAATGGCCGGATACGGAGATTCCAATACGATAAAGACCAGACAGCTTATGAAGAGACTTTTTATATGCGGTGATGAAAACACGGATATAGGGGCCGGAATGGGACTTATGTCTCCGAGGGTAACTGTATGTGCAGCACATCAGGCAAATAAAGTAATTCAGCTTATATTGGAAAATTAAAATATTTATTTAGTAGGAGAGATTATGGAAGATAAGTTTATACTCGGTGGAAAAGAATTTAACAGCAGATTTATTCTCGGTTCGGGAAAATACAATATCAATCTGATTAAGGCTGCGGTTGAGCAGGGTGGTGCGGAGATTATTACGTTGGCACTTCGCAGAGCAAATACTCAGGAAAGTGAGAACATCCTTGATTATATTCCCAAGGGAGTAACATTGCTCCCCAATACTTCAGGTGCCAGAAACGCTGAGGAGGCTGTTCGTATTGCAAGACTTAGCAGAGCTATGGGCTGCGGAGATTTTGTAAAGGTTGAGATTATGCGTGATGCAAAATATCTCTTCCCCGATAACCAGGAGACTATCAAGGCGACAGAAATTCTTGCGAAGGAAGGTTTTGTAGTACTTCCGTATATGAATCCCGACCTCAATGTGGCTCGTGATCTTCAGAATGCAGGCGCGGCTGCGGTAATGCCTCTTGCAGCTCCCATCGGAAGCAACAAGGGTCTGGCTACCAAAGCTATGATTCAGGTACTTATAGATGAAATAGATCTTCCTATCATTGTAGATGCAGGTATCGGTAAGCCTTCTCAGGCATGTGAAGCTATGGAGATGGGCGCAGCAGCTATCATGGCAAATACAGCTATAGCAACTGCAGGCGATGTTCCCGAGATGGCAGCAGCATTCAAGCTTGCTATCGAAGCAGGTCGTAAGGCTTATTTGACCGGAATGGGACGCGTCCTTGCAAGAGGCGGCAGTGCATCAGATCCTCTTACAGGATTCTTGAGATAGGAGATTCGGTGATGAGTGAAGAAAATAATGTGTTTTTAATAGACAGTGATGAATTGTCTCCTGCAGCGCTTGAGAAAAAGCATAGACTTGAGCAGGATCCGTCTGTCAGAACCAACCATATGGAATATATGGAGGGAATGCAGGTTATCAATTCTGATATCAAGGATCTGGTTCGTGCCGCTATGGACGAGTATGATTATTCTGCTTATACTGCCGCAGATGTTCAGAGAGCATTGTCAAATGACTCATGTAGTATAGAGGATTTTAAGGCTTTGCTGTCACCTTCAGCAGCTCCTTTCTTGGAGCAGATGGCCAGAAAGGCTGAAGAGATTACCAAGAATCATTTCGGTAATACGGTTTATATTTTTACCCCTCTTTATATCGCCAATTATTGTCAGAATTATTGCGTATATTGTGGCTTCAACTGCTATAACAAGATCCGCAGAAAGAAGCTTTCATTTGAGGAAATCGAACATGAGATGCAGGTTATCGCCAAGACAGGTATGGAGGAAATCCTCATGCTTACAGGTGAGAGTCGCGCGCATTCGGATGTGAAATATATCGGTGAAGCGGTAAAGATTGCAAGAAAGTATTTCAGAAATATCGGTGTTGAAATCTATCCCGTAAATGTTGATGAGTATGAGTATCTCCATGAATGCGGAGTTGACTATGTAACTGTATTTCAGGAGACCTACAATCCTGATAAGTATGAGACGCTTCATCTGATGGGCCACAAGAGAGTATGGCCTTATCGTTTTGATGCTCAGGAGAGAGCATTGATGGGTGGCATGAGAGGCGCAGGCTTCTCAGCACTTCTCGGATTGGATGATTTTAGAAAGGATGCATTGGCAACTGCTCTTCATGTTCATTACATTAACCGCAGATATCCCCATGCGGAGCTTTCACTCAGCTGCCCAAGACTCAGACCTATAGTAAATAACGACAAGATTAATCCCAACGATGTTGGAGAGAGGGAATTGTGTCAGATTCTCTGCGCATATCGTATTTTCCTTCCTTTCGTAGGTATTACCGTATCCAGTCGCGAGAGCGTGGAATTCAGAAACGGTATCACCAAGATTTGTGCTACCAAGGTTTCTGCCGGCGTATCTACCGGTATCGGTGACCACGAGGAAAAATACGAAGGTGAAAGTGCTGAAGGTTCAGAGGCAGGAGACGAGCAGTTTGAAATAAATGACAATCGTTCTTTTGACAGCATGTATCATGATATGGAACAAGGCGGACTGCAGCCTGTATTGAACGATTATATTTATGTGTAGTACATGCTGAATGTGAGTTCATACCGCATAACAGACATCTGCACGAAATGACGCAGTGGGAGTTGTCGATGACTAATTTGGAGTTTGTAAAAAACACTATAGTAATTACCAATCGCAGTCTTGTGAAGGGTGATTATTTGACTCAGATAGAACGTGTGGCTAAGCTAAGGCCACACGCTCTTATTTTGCGTGAAAAAGACTTGAACGATGAGGAATATTGCAGTCTGGCTAAGCAGGTAAAGCAGATATGTGACATGTATGATGTAGATATGTATGTGCATTCAAAATTAAGTATTGCAGAAGCTATCGGTTGCAAAGCAATACACATGTCCGTTGCGGCTTTGGAAGAGTTGAGTAAAAACAATGGTTTACATAACTTTGAGAATGAAAAACAATCTGTTGGTTTACATAATCCGGACAAAATCAGCTTGCTCAGTGTGTCCTGCCACAGTCTTGAGGATGTGCAAAAAGCTATTGCAGGCGGTGCTACTCAGATTATTTTGGGAACCATATTTGAGACCGAGTGTAAGAAGGGATTGAAGGGCAGAGGATTGGATTTTGTCAGAGAGATTACTCAGTACTGCAAAGAGCAGGGAGACGTGCCTGTATATGCAATCGGTGGAATAAAGCCGGATAATCTTGCAGACGTTATTACAGCAGGTGCAGCCGGCGGATGTATGATGTCCTACATGATGGAGATATAGGAAAGCCGGATATATTTGAGGACTATTGAAAATATTGAGAAATAGTGAGAAATATTGAGAATTAGCAAGAAATAGGGTATTATATATTTTGGTAATTGGGACTTATGGTTTGGGGACGGTAAGGACGATTAAAAATGGATCAGGGGTTTACTTACAGCTTTGGCACAGTGGGGCTTAGTACAAAAGAATTGTTGGCCAGAGCCAGAAAAGCACGTGATGTTGAAGAGTACGATCGTGCAGCAGATTATTATGATGACATTTTAGAGCAGGAGCCTGATAATTGGGAGGCTGCTTATTATTCTATGTTCTGTCGTCTTCAGTATTCCAATTTGAGAAAGAGAATTGATACAGCGCTTTCGATAGATGATGCTATGGCTAATATCATCGCTACGATTGCAAACGCTAATTTGATTCAGCAGGAAAAATATTATGCCATTAAAAATATCTCTATGGAGATAAAGGATTTGGCAATCAAGACTTATGAAGCAACAGATATGACAAATATGAATTCCAATAGCTTCAGACAGTTTAAAAAACTGACACTTTCATGGTGTCAGGCACTGTATACTGTCGGATATTCTATTTATGAGGATTTTGCTGAGAATGACTGGAAGACAGCGAATCTTGCTACACTTTGCCTTGAAACATGCAATGATTTGGCTACCAGATTTCTCAACACCACATTCACTGTTCCGAGGCTGTATCTTTACAAGCAGGCGAAGGCTTCGCTCAGTCCTTACGTTGAAGATGCAACGGCAACAATTCAGGTGTTTGATTCACATTATGTAGCGCCCAAAGTTAGTTTTAAGTTTTTATAATAATAAGGCCCGTGACCTAAGTCGCGGGCTTTTTTTGAATTAATAGATGAATATC
>JAKSRV010000001.1 GCA_024403435.1 Lachnospiraceae bacterium | reverse complement strand
TTATCTTCAACGGTAACGGTTATTCAGATGCATGGGTTGAGGAAGCTGAGAAGCGCGGACTTCCCAACATCAAGTCTATGGTTGATGCAGCATCTGCACTTACCACTGAGAAGAGCGTAGCTCTCTTCGAGAAGTTCAAGATCTTTACCAAGGTTGAGCTTGAATCACGTGAAGAGATTACCTACGAGACATATTCAAAGACTATCAACATCGAAGCACTTACAATGATCGATATGGCTAAGAAGCTTTATCTTCCCGCTATTATCAGCTACACCAAGGAGCTTGCAGATACCGTTAAGGTTCTCAAGGAAGTTGGTGCAGATACTACCGTACAGTGCGATGTACTTTCTGCAGTATCTGCTGAACTTGCAAAGGCAAATGCAGCTCTCAAGACACTTGAGTCAGCCACCGCTAAGGCTGAGGGCATCGAGGATGCTAAGGCTCAGGCATATGCATTTAAGGATGATGTAAAGACTGCTATGGATGCTCTCAGAAAGCCCGTAGATACTCTTGAGAATCTTGTAGACAAGAATGTATGGCCTGTACCTTCATATGCAGATCTCATCTTTGAGGTATAATTCGATTTCCTGTAAATTGAGATAAATATTACACAGTCGCCTCGCATATTTGCGGGGCGATTGTTCTGTGAGAGATATTGGAGAGCATTAAAATCCCTCGCCTGATATTTTTTTGAAAAAGTTTTAAAAAAGTACTTGCAAAAACTAAAATAGTTGTGTATATTATATCGAGTGTGGCGCGGATATAAACGTCAAGCACATAAATAAAGGGCTATAGCCAAACGGTAAGGCAGCGGATTCTGATTCCGTCATTTTCAAGGTTCGAATCCTTGTAGCCCTGCACAAGAGGTCCTACGGAGTAATCCGTAGGACTTTTTACTTTACATGAATATATGTTTCAATAAAGCCATGAATTATAAAAGTATGTTTTGGATAAATACATGATTGGCGAAATACAACAGTGTTATTTGCACATAAAGCAGTATATCTTTTTATTAATGATATATATAATTGGTATATCGTGAATAAATACGCATGATTTGTTTTATGTTACTGTAAATTATTTTTTTGATAATGTGAGGGTGTTATGGAGAACAATAATATTAATGTTGAGAATGTGGTTGTGACTCAACCTGCCGATGAAAATGCAAAAAATGCAACCATAGTAAAGGAAGCTAAAAAACTTTTTTCCAATCTGGGATTCAGAATGTTGATTGCTACCGCGATTTTGTATGCGGTATGTTACGGCTTGCAGTATGTCGGAGAATTGCTCTTGGATAAATTTAATCCTGCTTTGTTGGAAAAGATTTATACGGATTATACTGTAAACCTAGTATATTCAATGGGAATACAGTATGCGTTCGCAATGCCTTTGATGGCATTGGTGATTGCTGTAAAGTGTCCTGCCAAGGCTCCCGAAAAGAGAAGAATCGGTTTTGGATGGTGGCTTGCCTTTTTTGTAATGGCATATTCGCTTATGTATTCTTCAAATCTGCTCGGTACAGCACTCAATTCATTGATCAGCGGTATTTTTGGATTTAATATCAGTACCTATAGCGTTCAGACAATAATTCAGAACGCAAATATCTGGGTGGTAACAATTTGCACGGTTATTTTTGCACCTCTTGTTGAGGAGCTTATTTTCAGAAAGCTGTTGATAGACCGTTGCGGAAGATACGGTGAGGCGGCATCCGCTCTTCTCAGCGGTATTACCTTTGGATTATTCCACGGTAATCTTACCCAGGGAATATATGCTTTCTGTCTTGGATATTTCCTTGCACTTATCTACAGCAAGAGCGGAAAAATCCGGGCGACCATCGGTATTCATATGGTTATCAATTTCATGGGATCGTTTATTCCTATGACAATCCTTAAATTGATAGATATCGACGAACTTCTTGCAATAGAGAGTGAAGGAATAGAGGCGATGACAGAGTATGTAATGAGTCATATGACCGGAATTCTGGTGTTAGGTTTGTACGGAATGCTTATTATGGCATTGGTTATTGCGGGAATGATTCTTATGATTGTCAACAGAAGAAAGATTTTTCCCAGAAGAGGTGAAATTGCGCTCCCCAAGCATACAACCTTCTCAGTAGTAATGGGTAATCCCGGTATGATTTTATTTGTGGTTGCATCTGTCGGATATATTGTATATACATTTATAAGAGGACTGATTTAGCAGACGGAGGATGCAGACATCGAATTTTGAAGATGTCTGCGGCAAAATATGTACAGCTATGATACGCGGGTCAGCTTCAGCAAGGTTGATGCGGAAGAGGATCTTACGATAAATTCAATAATAGATTATTTTCAGGATGCCTCGACATTTCATTCGGAGGATATCGGACTGGGATATTCGTATCTAAAGCCGCGTAACCTGATTTGGGTACTCAATACATGGCAGATAGATGTCATTCGTATGCCTAAGTATCTTGAGAGACTCAAGGTATGTACTATACCGTATAAATTCAGAGGTTTTTTGGGCTATCGTAATTTTTATCTGGAAAATGAAGCCGGTGAAATATTGGTCAAAGCCAATTCGATGTGGAGTCTTTTGGATGTCAATACGATTAAGCCGGTACGCCCCGATGCAGAGATGCTGAACGGATACGGTGAGACTGAACCGTTGGATATGGATTATTGTAACGGAAAGCTCAGACTTCCCGAGAATGTTGAGGAACATAAACCGATTACGGTAGAGAGACATTTTTTGGATCCAAATCACCATATGAATAACGGTCAATATATTAATATTGCTCGGGGATGCATTCCGGACGGCGGTAAAATAAAGAGATTACGTGCCGAGTATAGGAATCAGGCATTTCTCGGTGATATAATATATCCTGTGAGCGGTGAAAATGAGCCGGGTAAATATACGGTGTCGCTCAATGATGCTGAGGGTAGACCGTACTCGGTTGTTGAGTTTACATTAGGCTGATTGAGAATCCGTGGATAACGAATCAAATAATTCGATTTGTATAGTATTGATAATAAATTGATAGCCCTTTAGAAAGGGAGAAAGAGGACGGAAGAACATGTTTAAGTTAGGAGAATTTCAGACACTTATAGTAGTAAAGCAGGTAGAGTTCGGTATTTATCTTGCAGAGACTATCGGCAACGAGAAAGATAAGGAGAAGGTACTTTTGCCCGGTAAGCAGGTACCTGAAGGAACTCAGGTTGGAGATTCATTGGAGGTATTCCTCTACAAGGATTCTGAAGACCGACTTATTGCCACCACAAGAACCCCGTTGCTTAAAATGGGTGAGACCGCAAGACTTAAGGTTTCTCAGATTACTAAAGTCGGTGCATTCCTTGATTGGGGATTGGACAAGGATTTATTCCTTCCCTTCAAGCAGCAGACTTTTAAGGTAAAAGCAGGGGATGTAGTGCTTGTATCTTTATATATAGACAAGAGTAGAAGACTTTGTGCAACAATGAATGTCTATGAGGCCTTGAAAAATGACAGCACATACAGAAAAGACAACACTGTTACCGGCACCGTTTATCAGATAAGTGACAATTTTGGAGCATTTGTAGCTGTTGATGATATTTATTCCGCACTTATTCCAAGAAAGGCATTGTTCGGAGCTGCGGATAAAATAAAAATCGGTGAGAGCGTGACTGCACGGGTTGCCAATGTACTTAAGGACGGACGTCTTGAACTTGCTATTCGCGATAAAGGTTACATTCAGCGCAAGGAAGATTCGGAGATTTTGGTGGGTCTTTTGGAAAAGAATAAAGGGTTACTTCCGTTTAATGATAAGGCATCTCCCGAAGTTATTTTGGAAAATACCGGTATGAGTAAGGCGCAGTTTAAGCGTGCGGTTGGCAATCTTCTCAAGAACGGTACCATAAACATTGAGCCCGACAGTATTGTTCTTCGCAGAGATTAAGCTCCGTATCCGTGAGTGATTGCAGAGATTAAGTTCCGTATCTGTGAATGACGGATTAGGCATTTTGTTGATTTTTAGGCAGGATAATTAATAGTTTTTTAATTGATTCGGTACCGCACAGGTGGTATAGTTTAGTTACATTAAGGATTGGAGGTATCAATATGGATTTTTCAATCACACAGCTTTCAACTTCAATCAGTCAGGCTAATCTTGCCAATAAGGTTGGCGTTGCAATGCTTGCCAAGACTATGGATAATAACGAAGAACTTGGACAGGGACTTGTGAATATGATTGATTCTGCTGCTATGGAGCGCAGTGTTAATCCTTCTGTCGGAGGCAATCTGGATCTTCGCGTATAAGTGAAATACAACATATTGGGTATTAAATGAGTTAAGCCGGCATATATGCCGGCTTATGTTTTTTATGCGAGAAAAATCACATGCCGGATATGGTATTATAGATAAATTTATTTCGTTAAATACTTGCATTTTCAAACATAATTGCTAAACAATCCAAAAAAATGACGCTTGGAAGGTTGATTTTTTGGTAAAATTTTAGTAAAGTTTATATTGGTATTGAATTTTGTAAGTAAAAATCGTGTTGTTGTGATTGTATTCTCGGAGGAATTTATGATTTCAAATCAGATTTTGCAAAATACACTGGACGGACTCAGACAGATTTCAGGCGTTGAACTCAGCGTTATGGATTCGGAGGGTAAAATAGCTGCTTCTACCGCAGATCTTTCTTCTTGCAGTGCCACCGCAGCGGAATTTGCGGCATCGGCAGCAGATTCACAGGAGACAGCAGGACATCAGTATTTCAAGATTTATGACGATCAGACTCTTGAATATGTATTGGTGGTTGCGGGAACAGGTGAGGAACTTTATGTTATCGGACGTATGGTTGCGTTCCAGATTCAGAGTCTTCTTGTAGCTTATAAGGAGCGTTTCGATAAGGATAATTACATCAAGAACCTTCTTCTTGATAACCTACTTCTTATCGATATTTACAGTCGCTCTAAGAAACTTCACATTCAGACTGAGGTTCCCAGAGTAGTAATGGTAGTGGAGACTACCAAGGGCAAGGATAACAATCTTCTTGAAATCGCAAAGAACTATTTTAACAACGGTAAAGATTTTGTTACCGCTGTTGATGAGAAGAATGTAATTATTGTTAAGGAGCTTTCCGCAATGGATGCTACCAAGGAGATTGATAAGACAATCAAGAGCCTTGTTACTTTCCTTCACAAGGAAGGTATCCGCGGACTTCGCATCGCATACGGTACGGTTGTGCCTGAGATTAAGGAAGTAAGCCGTTCATACAAGGAAGCTCGCATGGCAGCTGATGTCGGAAGAATTTTCTTTGAGGACAGAGAGATTGTTGCTTACAATCAGCTCGGAATCGGAAGACTTATTTATCAGCTTCCCATCCCTCTTTGCAAAATGTATATTAAGGAGATCTTCGGCAACAAGTCACCCGATGATTTCGATGAGGAAACCCTCACAACCATTCAGAAATTCTTTGAGAACAACTTGAACGTATCAGAAACCTCAAGACAGCTTTTCATTCACAGAAATACTCTGGTTTACAGACTCGATAAGCTCCAGAAGAGCACCGGTCTCGATCTCAGAGCATTTGAGGATGCAATTACATTCAAGATTGCTCTTATGGTAGTCAAGTACATGAAGTGCATTGAGACCAATGATTATTAATTAAGATTGCATTCGACGGCATTTCGCTTTGTCGGGTTGTTTAGAATAAATCGAATGCAAAAGAAGTGTGGATTAGTATGGCCTTTAAAGATAAAAACGCTCAAAAAAGAGAAGAATTTGTAGATGAACATGGTCTCATTTTCCTCGATAATGTAAGCATGAAGTATCCTGAGCAGGGTTCTCCCGCATTGGATAATGTCTCACTCAGAATTGACAGAGGTGAGTTCGTATTTATTACCGGTGACAGCGGTTCGGGTAAGTCAACAATGATTAAGCTGCTGCTTCGCGAGCTTACAGCCACCAGCGGAACAGTGTATGTAAACGGATATAATACCAAGAAGCTTAAGCACAGACAGGTTCCGAAGTTCAGAAGAAGTCTTGGAGTAGTATTCCAGGATTTCAGACTTCTCCGTGATAGAAATGTATATGAAAATGTTGCATTCGCACAGAGAATTATAGAGGTTCCTTCGAGAGAAATGAGACGCAATGTCCCCAGCATTCTTTCATTGGTAGGACTTGCAGGAAAGTATAAATCAGATGTTAAGAGACTGTCAGGTGGTGAGCAGCAGAGAGTAGCACTCGCCAGAGCTCTCATCAACAAGCCCGCTATTTTGCTTGCGGACGAGCCTACCGGTAACCTGGATCCCAACAATTCGTGGGAAATCATGAGTCTCATCGAAGAGATTAATGAGCAGGGGACCACCGTTGTTGTCGTTACTCATAGCCCTGAGATTGTAAATGCTATGAAGAAGCGCGTTATTACAATGCGCAAGGGTATTATTGTCAGCGACGAGGAAGAAGGACTTTACATCAATGAAGATTAGTACATTTTTTTATACACTGTGGCAGGGTGTACGCAGCATTTTCAGAAACGGCTGGTATTCGCTTGCTTCGGTAGCAACTATTTCAGCATGTCTGTTCCTGTTCGGAACATTCTTTGCTGTTGTTTACAATGTCGAGAACATCCTTTACAAAGCAGAGGAAGCGGTATCTGTTACCGTGTTTTTCAATGAGGATGTTACCGATACAAGAATCGAAGAGATTGGTCAGCAAATCAGTGCCCGCGTGGAGGTGGCAAGTGTTACTTTCCATGATGATGATTCTATCTGGGCTGAGTTTGGACCTTCGTATTTTGGAGAAGATTATGCGGTGGGCTTCCCCGAGAATCCCCTTGCAGGTGAGAATAATTATGAGGTTTTCCTGAGTGATGTATCTATGCAGGATTCGCTTGTAACCTGGCTTACCTCACTTCCCGAAGTCAGAAAGGTCAATTATTCGGAAGTTACCGCCAATACCCTGACCGGTATGAATAAGCTGATTGCGTATGTTTCGATTGCAATCATTGTTATTCTTCTTGCGGTAAGTATTTTCCTTATCAGCAATACGGTACGTATAGGTATATCGGTTCGTTCTGAGGAAATCAGTATTATGAAGTATATCGGTGCTACCGATTTCTTTGTAAGAGCTCCTTTCGTATTGGAAGGTATGCTGATCGGACTTATGGGAGCAGTTGTCCCGTTGGTAATGATTTATGAGATTTACGGATATGTAATCAACTATATTACCAACAGATTTGCAACACTTAGCAGTATGCTCAATTTCGTATCTGTGGATAATATTTTCCACTATCTTACTCCTGCCTGCATTATTTTAGGTGTGGGTATAGGATTTATCGGAAGTGCAGCTACTGTACATAAGCATTTGAGAGTGTGAGAAATGAATAAGTTAAAAGATATTTTTTCAAAACACGGCGGAAAGAGGACCGTACGACTGCTGGCCGGATTGGCAGTGGTTATGGCCCTTTTGTGCGTTGTGCCGAGTATTGTTTCATATGCAAAGAATAACAGTTATCTGGATAATATTACCTCTGAATCAATAAAAAAGAAGGAAGAAGAGGTGGCTAAGGCCAAGCAGGAAAAGGCAGAGATCCAGAACAAGAAGCATGATATCGAAGCTGTAAAAAATGAACTTGAGCAGAAGAAGGATGACCTTGCTGCATATATTACCGAACTCGATGCCAAGATGGCTGAGATGCAGTATACCATTGAGGATCTTGAGGATCAGATAATGCTTAAGGAAGCTGACATTGCAGCTACCGAGCTTGAGCTTGAAGCTGCAAGAGCTGATGAGGATGCCAGATATCAGGCTATGATGTATCGTATGAGACTCATGTACGAGAGAGACGATTCAAGCATCATCTCCAGCCTGTTGGGAGCTACAAGTCTCAGAGATTTGCTCAACAGAATGGATTATATCGAAGCAATTGTGTCTTATGATAAAAAAGCCTGGGAGCAGCTTAAAGCAGCTCGTCAGTATGTAGAGCTTTGTGAGGAAGAACTCACCCTTGAGAAAGAAAACCTGGATGATTCGCTAGCTGCAATAGAAGAGGAAAAGGCCAATATGGAGCTTCTTCTTCAGGAAAAGGCAGCACAGCTTGAGGAATACAATCAAAGTATTGCAGAGTCGCAGGAAGAGATAGACAAGTATAATTCTCAAATCAATTCGGAGGATGCCGAGATTGCGCTGCTTGAGCAGGCTATTTTGACCGAGAAGCAGCAGATTTATGCTCAGCAAAATCTCCAGACCCTGTATGACGGCGGTGCATTTGTATTCCCTATCGCTTCATACAAGTATGTTTCAAGTAAGTACGGTTACAGAACACATCCTATTACAGGACAGACAAATAAGTTCCACAGCGGTGTAGATCTCGCAGCTGATTACGGAACTGCTATTTATGCAGCATATTCCGGAATAGTTGCCAGTGCAGGCTATAATGCTTCAATGGGTAATTATGTAATGATTAACCATGGAGGCGGTCTTTACACCATCTATATGCATGCATCGTCTTTGTGTGTAAGCGAAGGTGATGCGGTGGCAACGGGACAGACCATTGCAAAGGTAGGCAGTACCGGAAGTTCGACCGGTAACCACCTTCACTTTACGGTTCGTAAGGACGGTAATTATGTAGATCCCAACGATTATGTTTATTTCTATGCGCGATAAGGGTACTGAGGTTATATAAATGGATAACAATAATATTGAAGTCGCAGAGACTTCTGAGGTGCAGGAAACTGCCGAAGAGCAAAGTATCGGCTATAATCCTGCTGTGGAGGTTAAGCCGATACGTAAGGCAAAAAGTCGATTTTTGCCGGGTTTCCTCGTTGGATTTGTGAGTGCCGGTCTGCTGGCAATCATTTTGATTCTGGTTATAGGCTATTCAATGGGCTACAGAATCAGAACCGTGTCGACAAATCAGACGGCAGCCAACGGAACAAAGATGGAAGATACGGTCCTCGATGATGCCACTGTTGATAAGGTCAATGCCGTATTGGCTATGTTTGATACCTATTCCATCCTTGAGTTGGATACAGAGGCTTTTCAAAGAGCTATTATCGACGGTGTAATAAAAGGCAGCGGTGATAAGTACGCTCAGTATTATGATGCCGAGGAAATTCAGGATTTGATGGGTGATTACGGCGGAACCTTCTTTGGTATCGGCGCTACATTGTCATTAAATTCTGTAGGATATGCAGAGATTCAGGGTGTTTATTCCAATTCGCCGGCGGAAAAGAGCGGACTACGTGACGGCGATGTTGTTACCAAAGTTGATGGTGAAGATGTTTACGGACTGACTCTTGACGAAATAGTAAAAAAGGTTCGCGGTCCGGAGGGCACCGATGTGGTGCTTACCATAGCTCGTGAGGGCGAAAAAGATTATCTCGATATCACTTTGACCAGAGCAAAGATTGAAGTTGTTGTGGTCGAGTATGAGATGAAGGAAGATAATATCGGATTTATCCATATTGAGCAGTGGTATGATACTACTCCCGAGCAGTTTGCCGAAGCTTTGGCAGATCTGAACAGTCAGGGAATGGAGTCATTAATTATCGATCTTCGCAGCAACACGGGAGGTCTTCTGAGATCTGTGGTACAGGTTGCTCAGCAGCTTCTTCCCGAAGGAACTATTGTATATACCGAGAATAACGGCGGTCGCAGTGCAACATATACCAGTGACGGAACCAAGGAAATCAATATTCCTGTAGTTATTCTTACAAACGGTTATACAGCGAGTGCATCGGAAATCTTGACCGGTGCAATGAAGGACCACGGCAAAGCGGTAACTATCGGAACCAAGACATATGGTAAGGGCGTTGTACAGTCTTTCTATAATTTCACTGACGGAACAGCCATGAAGCTTACCACCGAACAGTATTTTACTCCCAATGGAACCGCTATTGACGGTATCGGTATCGAAGCTGATATCGAGGTTGAGTTTGACAGTGACGCATATTATAATTCCGACAATCCGGTAGACAATCAGTTGGAAGCGGCTATAGAGTACTTGAAAAATAAATAATTCCGGCTAAAACACTACAGACTGTTAATTTTCTGCTTTGATATGTCGATATAGAAGACAAGTGCTGTGGTACAGTGCTTGTTTTCTTGCGTTATAAACACAAGATAATATTTGCAGTTGAAAAAGGAGAAAAACAAAATGAAAAAGTACGTAGCAGAATTTATCGGAACAATGACTTTGGTTATTCTTGGTTGCGGAACCGCTATGCTTGTAGGATGTGATGCGGTATCGGGTGGTGGATACATTCTTACCGCTCTTGCATTTGGACTTACAATCGTAGCAATGGCATACAGCATCGGAAATATTTCCGGTTGCCATATCAATCCCGCAGTATCTCTTGGAGTTCTTCTTTCAGGAGGAATGAGTGGAAAGGATTTCTGCGCATATGTTGTTGCACAGTGCCTTGGTGCATTTGCAGGTTCAGGAGTACTTGCAGCAATCTTTAATCTTGGCGGCGTTGCCGACAAGACAGGCGGAATGGGAACCAACGGCTTAGGCGGTGTACACGAAAGCATCGCAGCAGGACTTATCACTGAGATTGTTCTTACATTTATTTTTGTAATTGCTATTCTTGGTGTAACTTCAGCAAAGGCAAAGCATGGTTCCTTCGGTGGTCTTGTAATCGGCCTTACTCTTGTAGTAGTACATATTCTTGGTATCGGTCTTACCGGTACCAGCGTTAACCCTGCAAGAAGCCTTGGACCCGCTATTATGAACGCAATTGTAAACGGAAGTACCGGTGCTCTCGAGTGTGTATGGGTATTCATCGTAGGACCTCTTGTAGGCGCAGCACTTGCAGCATGTGTATACAAGCTCCTTGAGGGTGCAAAAGAGAGCAAGTAATTCTTATTCTGTAAGGGGGAAAATGATGAGTAAGAGAGTAACATTTATAGTCGGTGTGGTTTTGATGACATTGTTTATGACAGGTTGTTGCCTGAAGCATGATTGGGAGGAAGCTACCTGCAAGAATCCTAAGACATGTTCAAAATGCGGCAAAACAGAGGGAAGCACACTGGACCATGAGTGGAAAGCTCCTACTTGTACAGAACCCAAAACATGTGAACTGTGCGGAAAGAAAAAGGGCGATGCTCTTGGTCATGATTTTTCAAAACCCACTTGCATATTACCAATGATATGTAGTGTATGCGGTGCTACAGAGGGCATCGCAACCGGACATGAGTGGTCTACCGGCACATGTGTTGATGAGATATATTGCTATAACTGTGGCGAGACCAACGGTTACGGTGAGCATATGTGGGCTGATGCAACATGTTTTATGCCGAAAAGCTGTTGGCTGTGTGATGCACACGAGGGAGAGAGACTTCCTCATACATGGCATGGAGAAACCAATCTGTATTGTGAGAAATGTTTGGAAGATATGCCCGAAAACTCTTGCGAAAACGGTGAGGTGCTTTGGAACGGTATAGGACTGTCACTTCCGAGTAATTTTAATGTGTCATCAACATCAGATGACAGTATTGGAGTATTCATGGGTGATGGACTAATGTTTACGGCCTCTTCGCATTGGAACAGTGGTGCCAGCGAATATGAAGTATTTCATTACTATGACAGCGGTCTTCCTGAGAACGGTTATAATGTTACCGGAAGTATGGATTATGCAAACTCTGACGGAACCGAGTTTCGTGTTTATGAAGTTGATTACAGTAGTGCTCAAAAAGGATATTGCATAGTATATTATGAGACTAATGTATTTGTATACATGGAATGTTGGGCAACGTCATGGGAAGCTGCTGACAAGCTGATGGTGGATACACTCGATTCATTCTATGTGTATTACTGAGCATTTGGTCAAAAACTATTTCCAATACGAGGATTAAGGTGTTATACTTAATCCTTGTATTGGTTTTTTTGTTTATTGTGTAGTGATATAGGAAGGAAAGATATGAAAAAGAGGATTGTTATTTTTGCATGTACGGTTATGGCAGCAATAATGATGACAGGATGTTGCCTGAAGCATGATTGGGAAGATGCTACCTGTAAGGAGCCTCAGACCTGTGCTAAGTGTGGAAAGACACAGGGTGATAAGCTCGACCATGAATGGAATGATGCAACATGTACCGAGCCTAAGACATGTGATTTGTGTGGCAAGACCAAGGGAGATGCTCTCGGACATAAGTGGAGCGATGCTACATGTACAGAACCTTCAACATGTTATGTATGCGGAGAGACCAACGGTGAAGCTAAGGGACACGAATGGTCATTTGCTACCTGTATTGAAGAGAGATTCTGCTATGTATGCGGTGAATCGGATCATCAGAAGGGTGAGCATGATTGGATAGAGGCTACATGTTATTCGCCTAAGTATTGTTATTACTGCGGAGAGGAGGAAGGTGAAAGACTTCCTCATAAATGGACAGGAACCAATACCTATGTATACTGCGAGAATTGCTATGATGACCTCCCCGAGAATGATTTTGTTAACGGACAGGTAACATGGGGTGGAGTATCAATTACTCTTCCTACAAACTTTGAGCAGTATGGTACATCTTCCGAGACCAAGGCATCTTTTGCTACAGATATAGAGTATGTGTTTATAAGTACTCTTTGGTTCTCAGGTGTTAATGAGGCTAATACAATTGAGGTTCTCGAAGAAGGTATCTATGATGATTATGAAGTGGTGGACTCTGATATCTACTACAATGCAGATAATAAGAAGTTTTACAGATATGAGGTCCTTAACGGCAATATCAGCGGTTACACCGTTATTTATTATCAGAGCGATGTAGTTGTTTATTTCCAGTTCTTCTCAACTCGTTTCGGAAGTGACCAGGGAATGTTTGATGATATCATGGATTCATTCAATGTGTGCTACTAATAAATTCGAATATATTAACTGAATGCTTTAGACCGTCGTGCTTGGTGTGCGACGGTCTTTTTAGTATGTTAATACAATTAGTGTTGGCCTCAAATGGTATTCATTTTTTGTCAAATAGCACAATACATATACCGCTATTTATATAAACGAAATATAGTAAAAGTTCATTTGTTTTCGGCAGATATTATCCGTGAATGCGATAATAATTCATGGGTTAAGGCTGTAGAATTTTACCGTACAATCAATTCCGAATCACCGACCGTTTTCAGTGAGAAATTTTGCACATTTTCTACTGTACCGCGCGTAAGGTATTCTGGGGAAGGAAAGGCGAGAAAGAAGACGGGAGTGTTGGATGACAATACTGTGATGACCAAGCTCCCTCTTGCGTCAAGAATGGCTACTTTCATTCGCGAGACAACATTTGAACTTGAGACACTTAACAGTGAGCTGCAGATTTATAACGAGCATTTGCAGGATGTTGCAAAGACCGATGCATTCTATAAGCTGAATGCAAGAGGCAAAATGAGATAATTTGATATCCGAACAAATGTTCTGATATTAATAGACGAATCGTCATCTGTGTGATATAATCAATGTTGCGTCACATGGATGGCGATTTGTGTTTGGATTCGAAAATACTTGCTGTTATAGCAGGTTTGTAAGACTGTATACAAAAATTGTGAAAGAAGATAAGCATATGGAGTTCAAATTACACGCTCCTTATAAGCCTACGGGAGATCAGCCGCAAGCGATAGAGGAACTGGTGCAAGGATTCAAAGACGGTAATCAATTTCAGACACTGTTGGGTGTTACAGGTTCCGGTAAAACGTTTACCATGGCGAATGTTATTGCCGCACTGAACAAGCCTACGATTATTATCTCGCATAACAAGACATTGGCGGGTCAGCTCTATGGTGAAATGAAGGAATTCTTTCCCGAGAACGCAGTAGAGTATTTTGTATCCTATTACGATTATTACCAGCCTGAGGCTTATGTGCCACAGTCAGATACATATATTGCCAAGGACTCTTCTATAAACGACGAGATAGAGAAACTGCGCCTTTCGGCAACCGCTTCTTTGGCGGAGAGAAAGGATGTGGTTGTGGTTGCGTCGGTATCTTGCATATACGGACTCGGAAGTCCCGACGAATACAAGGGAATGATTCTGTCTCTGCGTCCCGGTATGGAGTTTGGGCGTGACGATGTAATCAGAAATTTTATTGATATGCAGTATGAGCGCAACGATATGGAAAAGAAGCCGGGCGTGTTCACTGTCCACGGCGATACCATGGAATTCTATCCGGCGCAGGGAGGAGACTACCTCATTCGCATAGAATGGTTCGGCGATGAGATAGATCGAATTACTGAAGTAGAGCCCTTGAACGGTAAGGTTAAGGCTACTCTTGAACATATAGCTGTATTCCCGGCTTCGCATTACGTTATTGCACCGGATCATATTAAGACTGCATGTGATGCCATCGAAGCTGAGTTGGAGGAGCGTGTTAAATATTTCAAGGGAGAGGACAGACTCATCGAGGCACAGCGTATTTCCGAGCGAACCAATTTTGATGTTGAAATGCTCAGGGAGACTGGATTTTGTTCCGGAATAGAAAACTATTCCAGACACATGAGCGGAGCAAAGCCCGGAGAACCGCCGATGACACTGCTGGATTTCTTTCCCGATGATTTCCTGATTATAGTTGATGAGTCGCATATTACCATTCCACAGATCAGAGGAATGTATGCGGGAGACAGATCTCGTAAATTGACTTTGGTTGATTACGGATTCAGACTGCCCAGTGCACTTGATAACAGACCGCTTAATTTCTCGGAATTTGAGGACCACATAGGGCAGATGCTTTTTGTATCAGCGACACCGTCGGTATACGAGGAAGAGCATGAGCTTCTTCGTACCGAGCAGGTAATCAGACCCACGGGATTGCTGGACCCTGAGGTTGATGTGCGCCCTGTTGAGGGACAGATTGACGATCTTTTGGGCGAGATACGTAAGGAAACCGGTAATAAAAATAAAGTTCTGATAACGACACTTACAAAGCGCATGGCTGAAGATTTGACTGCTTATCTCAGAGAGGCGGGAGTGCGTGTTAAATATATGCATTCGGATATAGATGCGCTTGAACGTACCAAGATTATCAGAGATATGCGTTTGGATGTTTTTGACGTGCTGGTCGGAATCAATTTGCTTCGAGAAGGTCTCGATATACCGGAGATTACATTGGTAGCAATACTCGATGCGGACAAGGAAGGTTTCCTGCGCAGTGAGACTTCGCTGGTTCAGACTATAGGTCGTGCAGCCAGAAACTCAGAAGGCCGTGTAATAATGTATGCGGACGTGATGACCGATTCAATGAAAAAAGCTATTGGGGAGACCAACAGACGTCGAGAGATTCAGAAGGCTTATAATGAGGCAAACGGTATTACTCCGACTACTATCAAAAAGTCTGTCCGTGATCTTATCAGCATTTCAAAGGAGATTGCAAAGGAGGAAGTTGCTTGGGAGAAGGATCCTGAATCAATGAGCCGTGCAGAACTCCAAAAGTTGATTGACAAGACTGAAAAACAGATGAAAAAAGCCTCGGCAGAGCTTGATTTTGAGACGGCAGCAGAGCTTCGTGACAAGATGCTTGAGCTTCGCGCAAAGCTCTCATCCACTTGAATATTGTCGTCATTTTGTGTAAAATATTCTCTGTACGCGTAAAAGTATACAATTGATTTTGAAATGTACGAAATATGCGCAAAAAAGTATTAGTGAGGTTATGAAATGTCAAACTATTTTGTTGATATGCTTTCGCCTGAAGAGCAGAAACTGATTTATTATGTACCTACTTTCCCCGAGTTCCTTCAGAAGGTAGAGAAGGACTTTGAGGATATGCCCGCTACAAGTGACGGAAAGATTACATACTCGTTCAAAGAGCTTGTGAGTCGTGTCGCAAAGCGTCGTGCAGTGTTGGCTGCAAACGGTGTTAAGCCCGGCGATAAGGTTGGTGTACTTGCACGTAACGATCTTGATGCTATGGAGTGGTTCCTCGCTGTTCCATCTTACGGAGCAATTTTGACCATGCTTCCTGTACAGCTTGGACAGGAGCAGGTTACAGGAATATCAATGAAGTTTGGCTTCGGTCTTATGGTTGTAGCCGATGAGTTTGCCGAGGTAGCATCAAAGGTGGCATGCGCAGTAGTTTCTTCTACCACTATTGCAGACAATGAGGCTGCTTACGGTGAGGTTAAGAAGGAATCGGTTGCTGCTATTTACTTCACAGGTGGAACTACCGGTGCACCCAAGGGAGCAATACTTACTCACGGAGCACTTATGAGAGGAGCACTTAATGGTTGCTATCATCCTCACGGTGCTATCGGACAGAGATGTATGGTTATCCTTCCCATGTCACATATTTTCGGTTCTGTAATGGGCTTCCTTTCTGTACTTTATTCGGGATCGCTTGCTTTTGCAATTACCGATATGAGAGCGGCTGTCGGACAGATACCGGTGCTCAGACCCACTTATCTTGTATTGGTTCCCGGACTGGTTGAGATTATTCTGTCTATTGCAAAGATGAAGGGTAAAGCATTCCTTGGCGATTTGAAGAGCATGAACGTTGGAGCGGCACCCGTTCCTCCCAGGCTTATCAAGTATGCTGCTGAGTTTGATATCGATCTCTATCCCGGATACGGACTTACCGAAGGTGCCAACCTTACATCTGCCAACATTAATATTACCGAAAAGCCAGATTCAATGGGTAAGATTTATCCCGAACAGGAATACAAGGTTGTTGATGGCGAGTTGTGGATTAAGGGCGATAATGTAATGCTTGGTTATGCAGGTAATCCCGAGGAAACTGCTAAGGTTCTTGAGGACGGTTGGCTCAAAACCGGAGACCTTGTCAGATTTGACGAGGAAGGATTTATCTACATTACCGGTAGAATCAAGAATTTGATTATTCTTTCAAACGGTGAGAATGTATCTCCCGAGGAAATTGAAGATGCATTCTGTAAGCATGATATTGTAAAGGATTGTCTCGCACGTGAGATGGAGGTAAACGGTGCCACTGTCATCGGTATCGAGGTACTTCCTTTTGAGCCTGCTGTGGCAGGTAAGAGTCCCGAGGAGATTCAGCAGGCTGTTGAGGCTGTTGCTGAGGCTGTAAACGCAACACTTCCCGCATTTAAGCGTGTATCAAAGGTTGTTGTTCGCACAGAGGATTTCCCTCGCACAGGTTCAATGAAGATTGCAAGAAATCTTGTTAAATAAGCTGTTCGATATATAAATTTGTAAATGTATGAGGATATATAATGAGTTCTAAGACAGGATTGATTCTTGAGGGCGGAGCTATAAGAGGAATCTTTACAGCCGGTGTTCTCGATAGTCTGATGGAACATAATATAGATTTCCCGTATGTGTCAGGTGTCTCTGTAGGTGTGAGCAATGCATCAGGATTTGTTTCACATCAGATCGGTCGTTCCAAGAAGGTTCTTACACATGAGGGAACCCGTAGCTTTTACGGTCTGCCAAGCATTCTGAGAACCGGCAAGGTGGTTGATCTTCAGGAGTGCATCACCAATTATGCTATGAACAATTTCCCTTATGATTTTAAGGCGTATCACAACAGTGATACATTGTGGGAAGTTGTTGTTGTCAATTGCGAAACGGGTGAGGCAGAGTATGTGAGTGAATTCAGCGAAGATATGGAATGTTTGGATTTTTGCCAGGCGTCTTGTTCTTTGCCGTTTATTTGCCCGCCTAAGAAATTGCGCGGAAAAATATACATGGACGGAAGTCTTGCCGATTCTTTGCCGGTTCAGCGTGCGTTGGATTGCGGATGTGATAAGGTTGTAATCATTCTTACAAAAGCAGAGATTCATCATGCTACGGATTACAGAAAATATAAGCCGTTCGTGAATATGTTTTACAAGAAAAAGTATCCGAAGCTTGCCGAGACCATTCTCGGACGCAAGGAAGAATATGAACGTCAGATGGAGTTGATCGAGAGACTTGAGAGAGAAGGCCGTGCGCTTATTATCAAGCCTGAAACTACCATGGTCGGTCATTTTGAAACAAACAAGAAAAAGCTTGAAAACTGCTACAGTTATGCTCGTAATCTTATGGACAATAAGATTGATGAGCTGCGGGCTTTTATGGCTGAATAAGAAATATCGGCATTGCCTTAAGGCATGCCGATAGTTTTGTTATAATCACAGAGAAGAAAAACACGGTAAATAGATTTATTAAAATTAGTTTTCTAAAAAACATATTTATAGAGAAGAGTTATATAAAACGATAAAAATGCGCAAATCGAGGGGAAATATCCTGCTTGATTCATGAGAAAAGGGGAAAAACTTATGGGAATGACACCTGCAGAAAATGAGAAGGAATTTAGAGACTGGCTTCGTAAACAGGTTCACGAGGATGGAATGAGAATTTATTCCGACAATGAGATTTCGGCGTATTGCTATTCACTGAGAAAGCAGTGTTCGAATATACCTTATTTGCCAATCAATAATCTGTTCTTTATATGCGACTATTCAAACTTTGAAGAGAAGGTGGAGATGATCAAAAAGTATCCGGAGTTTGAGCAGCTGGATATGGATGGTCACGGAACAATCAGTGCGGCATTTGAATTGTATCTGTACTTCTTGGAGTATGGCGGACATTCGGTTGCTCCCGATGTTCACGCGCAGTTTTATCTTGCGCGTAAGGTCGAGCCCAAGAAGGAAGTAAAAACAACCAACATGGAGGAATATCACTTCCAGGAAGTTGTTATGAAGCCTATTCAGAAGGTGTTCTACGGTGCTCCCGGTACCGGTAAGTCACACAGAGTAGATCAGATGCTTAAGAAAGAATTTCCCGATGATGCGAATATGCGTACTCACATCAAGAGAGTTATCTTCCATCCTGCATATACTTACGGTGAATTCGTGGGTTGTATCAAGCCCTTGGTATCACCTGACAGACCTTTGGACTATGCGTTTGTACCCGGTCCTTTTACCGAACTTTTGAAGGCTGCATTTCTTAATCCTCAGGAGCGCTATTTCCTGATTATTGAGGAAATTAACCGTGGTAATGCACCTTCTATTTTCGGAGATGTATTCCAGCTGTTGGACCGCGGACCGCTCGGTAAGTCATCATATACCATCGTAAACAGAGATATAGGTAACTATTTCTCACGTGACCCTTGGATGAAAAATATTTTCTTTGACGGAAGAATCTGGATACCTTCAAACTTTAATATTGTAGCAACCATGAATACAGCCGATGATAATATTTTCGTTATGGACAGTGCGTTCAAGAGACGTTTTGAGATGGAATATGTTCAGATCGATTACAATATTCTTCCCGACTCAATGAGACAGGAACGCAGTCTTTTCTACGGACGCAGACCTCTCACAGAGGTATTCGCAGATCCCAATACTATCAGTGGTGCTTTTGCGGCTAAGCTTGAGGCGCGTGGACAGCTCCACAGAAACTGGCCGACATTCTCTACTCTTGTTAACCATGCAATCGATGCAGAGAATCTGGAGGCCAAGAGAGAGGGAAGACAGTCTGACAAGCTTATTGCAGAGAACAAAAAGCTGGGACCCTACTTTATTCGTGAACATGAGCTTGAGGACAGAGCTGTATTTATGAACAAGGTAATTTTCTACCTGAAGCAGGATGTATTCCCGAATTCATTCAGATACTTTACAGATTCCTTTGAGGATATTTTTGAAAAATACATCAATCCTGAAGCTGATTTATTCGAACTGTTGGCAGATGCACCGATCATGAGAAGAAGTGCAATGCCTCAGGCGGGTTACGGACAGCCGCAGATGTATCAGCAGCAGATGGCTCAGGCCAGAGTGCAGGGACAGCAACAGCAGACAGGTATGAATCAGGCAATGCGTGTGCCCGGGCAGCAGCCTTCTGCGCAGCCTATGCAGCAGCCTCAGCAGATGGCTCAGCATAATCCTCAGAGCACAGTACAGAATAATGGTCTTAGATAATTAATATGGATACTAACAGTATTAAGATGCTTCCCAAGAATAAGATTGTGGTAAGGGGAGCAAAAGAGAATAACTTAAAAAATATCGAGGTCGAAATACCTCGAGATGCACTTGTGGTTATGACAGGCGTGTCAGGAAGCGGCAAATCATCTCTGGCCTTTGATACAATTTATGCAGAAGGTCAGAGAAGATATATGGAATCATTGTCTTCATATGCAAGACAGTTTCTGGGACAGATGGAGAAACCGAATGTTGAGTATATTTCGGGACTTTCACCTGCCATTTCCATCGACCAGAAGTCTACAAACCGAAACCCCAGATCCACTGTGGGTACTGTCACTGAGATATATGATTATTTCAGATTGCTGTATGCAAGAATCGGTATACCTCACTGCCCCGAATGCGGAAGAGCTATAGAAAAGCAGACTGTAGACCAGATAGTGGATAAAATCTGCGGACTTGAGGAAGGAACCAAATTCCAGGTGTTGGCTCCTGTAGTAAGAGGACGCAAGGGTCAGCATGAGAAGGTTATCGAAAAGGCAAGACGCGGTGGCTATGCGCGTGTCAGAATTGATGGTATTCAGTATGATTTGACTGAGGATATTAGCCTCGAGAAGAATAATAAGCACAATATTGAGATTATAATTGATCGTCTGGTGGTTAAGCCCGGAATAGAGAGCCGACTGACTGACTCTATCGAGAATGCACTTGGTATTGCAGAGGGATTGCTTTATGTGGATATAATCGGCGGTGAGATGATGACCTTCAGCACCAGTTATGCCTGCCCGGATTGCGGAGTAAGTATTTCAGAGGTGGAGCCAAGAAGCTTTTCCTTCAACAATCCGTTCGGAGCATGTCCGGTTTGTGCGGGACTCGGTTATAAGATGGAATTTGATATAGATTTGATGATTCCGGATATGTCCGTGTCTATCAATGATGGTGCTATTATCGTCAACGGATGGCAATCTGCCAACCAGGCAGGCAGCTTCACCAATGCAACGCTTGTAGCGCTGAGCAAAGAATTCAAATTCAGTCTGGATACCCCGATTGAGGATTATCCGGAGGAAATTAAAAAAATACTTTTCTACGGCACTGACAAAGAGGTGAATGTTCATTATTCGGGTCAGCGCGGAACCGGTGTGTATAAGATTGCATTCGAGGGTCTGATCAGAAACGTTGAGAGACGATACAGAGAGACCGGAGGTGAGAGTGCGCGTGCAGAGTATGAGACCTTCATGCGTATTACTCCCTGCGCGGATTGCGGCGGTCGCAGATTGAAAAAAGAGTCACTGGCAGTTACTGTCGGAGACAGAAATATATATGAGGTTACAGACCTTTCAATTGTAGATTTGGCTGACTTTTTGAACAAACTCGAGCTTTCAAAGCAGCAACAGTTTATCGGAGAACAGATTCTCAAAGAGATAAAGGCAAGAGTGGGATTTTTGGTAAATGTTGGATTGGAGTATCTCTCGCTTTCAAGAGCAACGGCGACTCTCAGCGGTGGTGAAGCACAGAGAATCCGACTGGCTACCCAGATAGGATCGGGACTCGTAGGAGTATGTTATATCCTTGATGAGCCTTCAATCGGATTACACCAGAGAGACAACGACAAGCTTCTTGCTACACTTAAGAATCTCAGAGATTTGGGAAATACATTGATTGTCGTAGAGCATGACGAAGATACTATGCTCGAGGCAGATTATATAGTTGATATCGGACCCGGAGCGGGTGCACACGGTGGAGAAGTTGTGGCAGTGGGTACTGCACAGGAGATTATGAAAAATCCCAACTCTATCACCGGACAATATCTCAGCGGTGCCAAGAAAATTCCGATTCCTTCTTCAAGAAGAAAGCCTACAGGTTGGTTGACCGTAAAGGGAGCAACTGAGAATAATCTGAAAAATGTCGATGTCAAGTTCCCTACAGGTGTATTAACTTGTGTGACCGGAGTATCCGGAAGCGGTAAGTCTTCTTTGGTTAATGAAATCTTGTATAAGAGTCTCGCAAAGAAACTTAATCGTGCACATACGATTCCGGGTAAACACAAAACAATAGAGGGTGTGGACAAGCTCGATAAAATCATCTGCATCGATCAGAGTCCTATAGGACGCACACCCAGATCGAATCCTGCAACATACACAGGAGTCTTCGACACTATAAGAGATTTGTTTGCTTCTACCGCAGAGGCCAAGGCCAAGGGTTACACCAAGGGACGTTTTTCTTTTAATATCAAAGGTGGACGTTGTGAAGCCTGCAGCGGAGACGGTATCGTAAAGATTGAGATGCATTTCCTTCCGGATGTATATGTTCCCTGCGAGGTATGTGAGGGAAAAAGATACAACCGCGAGACATTGGAATGCCGATATAAGGGTAAGAATATTTATGATGTTCTGGATATGACTGTCGAAGAGGCATTGAGCTACTTTGAAAATATGCCTTCGATTCGCAGCAAGATTCAGACTCTTTATGATGTAGGCTTGGGTTATATCAAGCTGGGACAGCCTTCAACACAGCTTTCAGGCGGTGAGGCGCAGAGAATAAAGCTTGCTACAGAGCTTTCGAAGAGAAGCACAGGCAAGACAATCTATGTATTGGACGAGCCTACAACCGGTCTTCATTTTGCTGATGTACACAAGCTGGTAGAGATATTGCAGAGACTGGCTGACGGAGGCAATACCGTTGTGGTAATCGAGCACAATCTTGATGTAATCAAATGCGCTGATTACTTGATTGATATGGGCCCTGAGGGAGGCAATCGAGGCGGTACAGTAGTGGCGGAAGGTACACCTGAGGAGATTGCCAAGAATAAGCTTTCCTACACGGGAAAATACGTCAAGCGCATGCTTGATAAGGGCTGATACAGACAGCAATAAAACAAATGCAATAAAACAAATGCAATAAAACAAATGCAATAAAACATATGCGCAATAAAGCGACTGCTATGAAAAGGCGGAGATATAATGACACTTGAACTACTGGTATCATGCGTATCAAAGGATGTGCATGAACTTGTAAAAACAATGAATATCGAAAGCGATGCCATTATTGTCAATCAGAAGAGTGATTATTCTTTTGAACAGTTTGATTTTGGTGGTAATCGTATAACGGCCTTGTCTATGCAGGAGAAGGGCGTGGGTTTATCGCGCACAACGGCTCTTCAGAGGGCTACCGATGATATAGTACTATTCTCCGATGAGGATATTGTATATGAGTCAGGATATTCCGATATGGTGACGAAAGCCTTCGAGGAGAATCCCAAGGCAGATATTATTCTTTTTAACGTAGTGGTTGAAGAGGATAGGCGTACCTATTGGACTGATGCGGTTAAGTCGGTTCATTGGTGGAATTGCGGCCGGTATCCTGCTTACAGTATAGCGGTCAGAACCAAGAGACTTCATGAGGTTGGACTTACATATCATCTCTGGTTTGGTGGAGGAGCGTTATACTCCTGCGGAGAGGACAGTCTGTTTCTCAATGAGGCGCTTAAACTGGGATTAAAGATTATGGCGGTTCCCGTTACTATAGGTAAAGAAGTGACCAGAACCGAGGGTGAAGCTTCAACATGGTTTAGCGGCTACAATGAAAAATTTTTCTATGACAGAGGCGTGTTGTATTATTATCTGTACGGAAAACTTGCACCTATTATGACCTTTAGATTTTTGAGAAAAAACAGGGCGGTGATGTGCAAGGATATTTCTTATGCCGAAGCAAAGAAACTGATGAAGCGCGGAGCCAAGGAGAGAACTCCCTGGAACGGAGACAGAAAATAATGTGGGAATGTGATTACGCAAGAGAGCCTGTCAATTACAGGTTGTTTTTTCTCAAATTGTTAAAGAAAATATGGTTGTTGCCCTTGGCGGCTGTCATCGGTGCTGTGGTAATAGGCGGTATATATTATGTGGTCAACATGGTAATCGGTGACGGTTACAGATATCGTGCCAGAACTATGTACTATGTACAATATGCAACGGATGAAAACGGTAAGGAAGCAGATTACTACAACTACTATACCTGGCAGGAACTTGTTAAGACGGAGTATTTTGTCGACGGAATGTATGAGGCATTGGGCGGTGGTGTGTCAAAGGGGGAGATCCTTGCAAGTATAACCGCTACAGTAGAGGCAGATTACAGATATCTATACACAAAGTCGGTTACGGGAGACAGTGTCGAATCCATAAATATGGAGGCTAAGCTTTCGGAATTGATGGTGGCTTTTGCAGATACACGTGACGAGATAGAATCTATAGAGGTCGTTGATAAGGCGAGCGAGTACAGTGTTGAAGATGTGTCGTTGATATATATCGGTCATGCCGCGGTTGTGGGTGCTGTTGTAGGGTTGGTTGCAGTTATCCTGTTGCTGATTTTTATAGAATGTGTTGATACCTCAATATATCTTCCGGCTACACTTGAGAAGAGATATCATATCGTGGCGCTTGGTGCTCCTTCAATGAAGGAATTCGAAGCGAATTGCAAGAAGCTTCTGTCAGAAAAAAGTATTGCAATTGTTTCGGCAGACGGACTCGGTAAAGAGGGAAGCGGAAAAACAGAAATCGGTAAACTGATTCCTGCTTCTTATTTGGTAACAGTATGTGATAATCCTATTGACAAGCCGTCGGAGTATGAAGTGCTCAGAGACAAGAATTATGTGGTGATTGCAGTTAAGGCAGCAGCTCATAACGGCAAGAAAATCGAGAGACTTATCGAACAGCTGGCCAGACATGAGATTAAGGTCTCAGCCTTTGTTCTCTTTGATGAAGATAAGTGGCTGATAAACAGATATTACAAGTAGGAATTTGATTTATGTTCATGTATATTTTGCTGACGGCTGTATGCGTGGCAATGGCTTTTTTTGTTAACGGCTCATACAGAAGGCAATTGAATACAGCAGGTCCTGAAGGCAAAGCATACGACGTGGGCGGAAGGTTGTATACCACCGCAACCGCCGGCAGACAGGAGACTGTCAACAGATGCATGTTGGTCGGTATATTTTTTGTATTGTTTGCTTTGTCTGCTTTGCGTGTCGGAATAGGAAACGACTACTGGACCTACAGAACGGAGTTTTTAGATATTCACAGAGCCGACACTCCTATTTCATTCGAAATAGGATTTCAGACTTTTGTTCGACTAATGCAGGCAATTGTGGGAGTGGATAATTATATTCCCATATTTGCGGTTGTGGCTTTTTTCACATGCCTGTTTTTTATCAAAGGAATTTATGATACGTCAGACTGGTTTGTCATGTCATTTTTTATGTTTATGGCAAACGGCTTCTATTTTATGAGCTTCAGTAATATCAGATACTATTTGGTGTTGGCACTGGTTCTGTATTCAATGAAGTTCTTTTTCAGCAAGCGTTTTATTCCCTTTTGCCTGATTATTATTTTTGCTGCATTTTTCCATATGACGGTGTTGCTGGTTATCCCGGCATATTTGATTGCATATTATCTGAAATGGTCGAAAAAAACATACTGGATGATTCCTGTGGCAGCAGCGATTCTTGTGTTTGCTAGGATTCCAATCAGAAGACTGATTTTTGTGTTCTATCCATTCTATGAGGGTGATGCGATATTGGATGTGGCCAACATTTCATACATCAATATAGCAAAATGTGCGGCGGTCCTCGTGCTTAGCCTGATATATTACAAGAAGGCTGTAAAAGGAAATGCCAAGGCGGAAATGTTTTTTAATTTGAATCTGTTTGCTCTTTTGCTTTATTCATGCGCTACTTATGTACCCGAGCTTAGCCGAGTATGCTACTACCTGATAATAGGACAGATTTTTCTTGTGCCGACAGTACTTCGCTCAATAGAAAAAAAGGGCATGAGAATTTTCTGGACGGTGTCTGTTTCGGTAGCATATTTCCTATACTTCATTATGTTCCTTATCGAGGGTAGCAATCCTGTTATCCAGATATTGCCGTATTTTTCTTGGTATTTTTCATGAGAAAGTGTTATTTGTGAACCGAGGGATAAATATTTCGGACAAAGGTTAATTTTGTCTGAGATATGTCGATAAATAGAATATAGACAAGTGTATATCCCGACGCGAATGGATTTGAACGGCGGTTGAATTGTTAAATGCACGGACGCAAGTTGAAAATTGCGTCCGTTTTTTGTAATTTTTTAAGATTTTTTAACTATGAAAAGCCCGAGGTTTCGATTATAATAACTTAGTATGCTTATTATGGATTAATATGCGATAAGTGTGGATTTTGAACCGGAACTGAAAGGGGTGTTTTTATAAAATGCAGGCATCTGATATTGGAATTGATCTGGGAACTGCCAGTATTCTTGTATATATAAAAGGCAGAGGAGTAGTTCTTAAGGAGCCCTCTGTTGTAGCTTTTGATGTAGATACCAACAAAATTAAGGCAATCGGCGAAGATGCACGACTCATGCTTGGTCGTACTCCCGGAACCATCGTAGCGGTAAGACCTTTGAGAAAGGGAGTTATCTCTGATTATCAGGTTACCGAGAAGATGATGAAGTACTTCATACAGAAGGCTATCGGACACAGAATGTTCAAGAAGCCCAGAATTGCTGTATGCGTACCCAGTGGAGTAACCGAGGTTGAGAAGAAGGCGGTAGAGGATGCAACCTACCAGGCCGGAGCACGTGAAGTAATCATCATTGAGGAGCCTATTGCAGCGGCAATCGGCGCAGGAATTGATATTGCAAAGCCTTGTGGAAATATGATTGTAGATATCGGAGGAGGTACTACCGATATCGCAGTTATTTCGCTCGGAGGTACTGTAGTAAGTACTTCAATCAAAATCGCAGGAGATGATTTTGATGAGGCTATTTCAAGATATATGAAAAAGAAGCATAACCTTCTTATCGGTGAGAGAACCGCAGAGGAAGTCAAAATCAGAGTGGGTTGTTGCTTCAAGAGACAGGATGTAGAGGTTATGGATGTTCGCGGACGTAACCTTGTAACAGGTCTTCCCAAGACTGTACAGGTAACCTCCGATGAGACTGAGGAAGCTCTCAGAGAGACCACTTCTCAGATTGTGGAAGCTATCCACAGTGTTCTCGAGAATACTCCTCCCGAACTTTCTGCTGATATCGCAGACAGAGGTATTGTCCTTACCGGAGGCGGAAGTCTTCTCAGAGGACTTGAGGATCTCATCTGTGACAGAACAGGAATCACTACAATGACTGCTGAAGATCCTATGACAGCGGTTGCTATCGGAACAGGAAAATATGTTGAGTTTATCGCAGGATATCGCGAGTAAACCGATTCAAATAAGTAGTCGCAAATGCAATAGGAAATACCTATTGGTACGGCGGAACAGGAGACGACAATGGTTAAAGGTTTATATACAGCCTATACGGGAATGCTCAATGAGCAGCATCGTATGGATACTCTTTCCAACAATATGGCCAATGTCACGACAAACGGATATAAAAAGGAAGGCACTACAAGCCAGTCCTTTGATGATGTGCTTGCCGTAAAAATCAAAGATTCCAACGTGGGCTACAATAATGTACAGGTTGAAGGAAGAATGCAGCCGGGTGTAAAAATCGGTGAGAATTATACCGATTGGTCGGCAGGTTCCTTCAAGATTACCGACAATACCTACGATATAGCTATTGGTGGGGATGGATTTTTCTCCATAGAGTTTACCAATAAACGTGGCGAGACACAGACATTTTACACACGCGACGGACAGTTTACCCTCAACAGTCAGGGATATATAGTAAACAGTAACGGAGACTATCTGCTGGACGAGAACAGTAAGCGTATTCAGTTGAATACAGCAATAGATGCAGCTATCGACAAACAGGGTAATATTACCCAGGATGGCAGAGTGGTTGCAAAGATAGGACTTACTGATTTTGCGAATTATGATTATCTTCAGAAATACGGTGAGAATTATTATTACGCTCTCCAGGGTGCTGAAAAGACACAGGCCAACGGAGAAATGTACAGCGGTTATCTTGAAACATCAAACGTAAATGTTGTTACGGAAATGGTAGATTTGATTACAATCTCAAGACAGTATGAGAGTAATCAGAAGATTATTCAGACCATCGACAACACTCTTGATAAGGCGGTTAACCAGCTCGGAAGATTGTAGGATTAGTTAAGAGAGGCAGGTAATCATATGGTAAGAAGTTTATGGACCGGCGCAACAGGAATGCGTGCGCAGCAGGTTAATATGGATACAATTGCCAACAACCTGGCAAATGTAAATACAACAGGATACAAGACTCAGACCAATGAGTTCAGAAGTCTTTTGTATCAGACGATTCAGACGGAAACCACATCATCAAACGGCGAGACCAAGCCCGGCAGTGCACAGGTAGGACTTGGTGTGAGAAATGCATCAATCAATACCAACTTTTCTCAGGGATCATTGCTTGCTTCAGAGAGTGATACAGCTTTCGCTATCGATGGTAAGGGATTTTTCGCAGTACAGGCCGCAGACGGCAATACTTATTATACCCGTAACGGCACATTCCAGTGGAGCCTTGCAAACACCGGAAATATGCTTTGCGACTCTGTTGGTAATCCTGTACTTGATACAACAGGTAAGGCTATCATTCTCAGTCAGGACTATGTTACCAATCAGGTAGTGGTTACTTCTGACGGAGAACTTTGCTATCCTGATGAGAACAACAATCCTCAGCCTATGGGAATCAGAATCGGTCTTTGGCAGTTCTCAAATGCCAACGGACTCAAGAGAGAAGGCGAAGGATTGTACAGCCAGACCGCAGCCAGCGGTGAGCCTCTCAATGAAGCCACCAATACTACTCTTGAAAAGAGCGGCATTATTCAGGGCTACCTCGAGGGATCAAATGTAGCTATTGTAGATGAGATGGTTAACATGATTACCACCCAGAGAGCATACGAGTTCAACTCGAAGATTATTACCACCTCAGACACCATGCTCGAACAAGCTAACAACTTGAGACGATAAAATGTTCCTCTTTTTCAGATAGCCCCTAAAGCTATGAACATAAAAATCTTGCTTGCAAGATTTTTTGTGAATAAGCTTTTGGGGCGTACCTGCGAAGCAGGAACTTAACGACACATGAGCAACTTTTGTTGCGAATGAGGCGTTAAGTTATCTGAAAAAATAGTATTGAGATATATAACGACCCATAGCAACTTTAGTTGCGAATGAGACGATAAGTTATCTGAAAAAGAGAGTATTGAGATATATTTTTTTCATATTCCCAATCGGAGGTTCCTATGGACGTATCTTCTATGTCCGCCTACACGGACTATTATAAGCAACTGGCCGGTAATTCCAATGCTGCCAATGTGTCTAACAAAATAAATAGTGTTGATGCCTCCACAGCTACCGATGATGAACTGATGGATGTCTGCAAGCAGTTTGAGAGCTATCTTCTTGAACAGGTATTCAAGAACATGGAGAAAACCGCTACTGTATTTTCTGATGAAAAAAGCGGTATGAACAATCAGTTGGTGGATTTCTTCAAGGAGCAGACCATACAGGAACTTGCGGGAATGTCTACTGAGCAGAATTCTCTCGGATTGGCACAGATGCTGTATGAACAGCTTAAACACAATGTGGGAATTACTGCAGAACAGCTTGCACAGAATGCTGCAGAAAGCGGAGCGGTTACTTCGGCAGACTCAGAATAATCGTCCGAGCCGGCAATAGATAATGTATACTTGTTTATTACCCTGCCTTATGTTATATTGGGCAGGGAATTTCTATTCTTGTAGAGATATTTATTATCAATGCTATTTATTCTTTGCAGGCATCCTGCTGAATTTTCATTTTTTTATAACCGATATATTAACGAACCAATTTATTCTATGTGATTTTGTACGAGAATCACTTTTATGCGGAGTATTTGATGGAAACAATTAAAGGCTACATAGACCATTTTATATATCAGAACGAGCAGAACGGTTATGCGGTTTTGGTTCTTATTGTCAAAAATAAGGAGATAACCTGTGTTGGAAATTGCCGTGATCTTCAGATGGGTGAATCAATCGAAGCCGAAGGCGATTATGTTCAGAATCCCATGTACGGAAAGCAATTTAAGATAGAGAAATATCGTGTGGTCCCTCCTGCGGATAAAGACAGTATGGAACGTTATCTCGGCTCCGGTGCCATCAAGGGTGTGGGAGCGGCATTGGCGGCACGCATTGTCAAAAATTTTGGTGATGATACGCTCAGAATTATTGAAGAAGAACCTGAGAGACTTGCGGAAATTAAAGGTATAAGCATGCGTATGGCTATGGAGATAGCTGTACAGGTTGAGGAAAAAAGAGATTTGCGCGATGCTATGATTTTCCTCGGACAGTATCATATTTCACAAGCTCTTGCGGTGAAAATATACGAAACCTACGGAACCTCAATGTACACAATCTTAAAGGAGAATCCCTATCGACTTGCGGAGGATATTCATGGTGTTGGTTTTATCACCGCGGATACCATTGCTTCGGAGATGGGAATGCCGATAGATTCGGGATTCAGAATACGTTGCGGTTTGTACTATACACTGCAACAGGCAATAGGCGAAGGTCATGTGTATTTGCCGATTGATATTTTGCTTAGTAGAGGAATGCAGCTTTTAAGTTGCAGTGAAGAGGCTGTCAAGCGTGAACTTGACGGGTTGGTTTTTGACAGAAGAATAATAGTAAAAAACGACAATGCATATACCTCTGCATATTATTATGCGGAGCTAAATTGTGCAGCTATGCTGCATGACAGAAATCTTCGCCTTGAGAGGATGGAGCCCGAAGAGGAAGAAATCTTGATGGGCAAGCTTAAAAAGATTGCAGGAGACCGGGGAATGGAAGTTGATCCTTTACAGCTCGAGGCTGTACGGGAGTGTGTAAAGAACGGAATATTCCTGTTGTCGGGCGGTCCGGGTACCGGTAAGACGACTACTATTAATCTGATGATCAGATACTTTATGTCACAGGGAATGGATTTACTTTTGGCAGCACCCACCGGACGTGCTGCAAAGAGAATGAGTGAAGCGACAGGTTTTGAGGCTACCACCATACATCGTCTGCTTGAAGTGGGAGGAAATCCCGAGGCTGAGAACTCTGCTGTCACATTCCAACGCAATGAAGATAATCCGCTGGAAGCCGATGTCATTATTATCGATGAGACATCGATGGTGGATATAATGCTGTTTCAAGGATTGTTGAAAGCCATCGTGCCCGGTACAAGATTGATTTTGGTTGGTGATGTAGACCAGCTTCCCAGTGTCGGCGCGGGACAGGTGCTGAGAGATGTAATCAACAGCGGAGCATATCCTTGCCTTAAGCTGCAGAAGATTTTTCGTCAGGCTCTGAACAGCGATATAGTTGTAAATGCTCATAAGATCAACAAGGGCGAACAGATTAGATTGGATACCAATTCAAAAGATTTCCTTTTCCTTGAGAGAAATAATGAGAGCGTTATCAAGGAGATAATGGTCTGGATGATGAGAGATAAACTTCCGGGCTATTGCAAAACCACGCCGTTGGATATTCAGGTACTTACTCCGATGCGGAAGGGAACTCTGGGATGTATTGAATTGAATCGTTTTCTTCAGTCTCAGCTTAATCCGGCGGATGATAACAAGCGAGAGCATTTGGCGGGCGACTATTGTTTCCGAGAGGGAGACAAGGTTATGCAGATAAAAAATAACTATAAGCTTGAGTGGAAAATCACGGGTCGTTTCGGAATGGTTATAGACAGTGGTTTGGGAGTATTCAACGGAGATATGGGACGTATCGTCGAGATAGACGAACCGGCTTCTCAGCTTGTGGTAGAGTTTGATGATAAAAGAGTGGTGGAATATCCGTTTTCACTTTTGGATGAAATAGAGCCTGCATATGCTATTACAATTCATAAGGCACAGGGTTCCGAATATCCCGCGGTGATTATTCCTGTGCTGGATACACCGGCACTGATGAGATATCGCAATTTGCTATATACCGGTATTACCAGAGCAAAATCATGTGTTGTGTTGCTCGGATGCGGTAATATCATCAGAAATATGATTGACAATGCCGGAGAGAATAACAGATATTCATCTCTTTGCGAGAGAATTCGTGAGATAGAAGGAGAATAAATATCGGAATTAAGAAGATAAAAGATATACTGATACAACTTGTATATCCGAGAAGATGTCCGGTGTGCGATAAAATAGTGACTCCGTTCGGAGAAAAAATATGTACGCCCTGTATGGATAGATTTAAGATCATATCGCCGCCGTGGTGTATGAAGTGCGGCAAGAAATTGGCTGATGATGCACAATTATGCAGTGATTGTGCATCTGTGAGTCATATGTATAACAGAGGCAGAAGTTTATATGAATATGCTTCCGCAGCTTTATCGATATATAAGTTCAAATACGGCGGAAGGAGAGAGTATGCGGATTATTACGGAGAGCAGATAGCGGAGTATTTGGGGGATTTTATCAGAAAGGTCAAGCCTGATGCGCTGATTCCCATACCTCTTCATAGAAAAAGACTTAATAAGAGAGGCTACAATCAGGCTGAAGAACTGGCCAAGGCTATCGGTAAATACACAGGGATACCTATGGAAAACAAGCTGTTGAAAAGGGTCAGAAACACTACCGCTATGAAGCAATTGTCACCCGGCGAAAGGCGTGCGAACTTAAAAAATGCTTTTATTATTAGTGGAAATAGTGTAAAATTAAGAACGATTATAATTATCGATGATATATATACTACCGGCACTACGCTTGATGAAGCTGCAAGGGCTTTTCATGAGGCCGGAGTCGGGGATATTTACTTTATTACACTGGCAGGAGGAAGTTCGGTTTAATATGAATGTAAAGAGCTGTCGTAAGTGCGGAAGAATGTTTAACTACATTGCGGGAATGCATATTTGTCCCCCTTGTCGTGAAAAACTGGAAGAGAAGTTTTTGGAGGTAAAAAATTACCTTCGTGATAATAAGGGAGCCGGAATTAATGAGGTTGCCGAGGCATGTGAAGTAGAGCCTCAGCAGATTGCTCAGTGGCTTCGTGAGGACAGACTGGAGCTCACATCGGATTCGGCTGTGTTGCTTAACTGCGATCGTTGCGGTACTCCTATCAGATCGGGCAGATACTGTGACAAGTGTCGAGCAGAGATGACTACTTCACTTAACTCAATGGCACGCGCTATCAATTCAAACGGTGCTTCGCCCGCGAACGCGAAAAAGCCGGGCGGTGCACACGGAAGCGGCTTCTTAACAAGCAGAAAATAATTTGTAACACGAGGATTGGTATGCTTAATCAGGACAAGGTCATTTTGATGACCAGAATGGCATCCTATGAAAGTGGAAAGGGAAAGGACCATCTGCGAATCGGCAGATATTTTCGTTCGGATTTTGCTGCATTATCGATTATTAAAGCGATATTCAGCATCACGATTTCTTTCATTTTCGGTGTAGCCATTTATGTTTACTATCATTTTGAAGAATATATGGCAGATATTTATGAACTTGATTTCCTTGAATTGGGAAAGCAGTTCGGTAAATATTATTTGATTTTGCTCGTTATATATGTGGCAATTTCTTATATTGTATGCATGGCGCAGTATATTAACGCCAGGGTAAACATTGGAAGGTATAAGAGCAGCCTGAAAAAACTCAGGAAGATTAATAAAGCTCAAAAAGAAGACTGATGAAGATTATATTTGAAATTAGAGAAAAAATAATACAGGTTTACAACAAGATTGATGCCTTTGTAATTCCGGTACTCAAGCTTTTCGTTGCATTCATTGTATTTAACACCATCAATTCAAGGCTGGGATATTTTGCAAAGATTGACAGTGTGGCTATAGAACTTATAGCTGCGTTGCTTTGTTCATTCCTTCCCACAGGCGTTATGGTTATTTTGGCCGCAGCATTTATTCTGCTCCACACATACAGTTTGAGTTTGATTGCTGCTGTTTTGTGCCTGATGCTTTTCCTTGTTTTATATTTGCTGCTGCTTAGATTTTCACCCAAAGAGTCTATTGTTGCAGTACTTGTTCCTGTACTTTTGTTCTGGAAGATGCCCTGTGTTCTTCCGATAGTACTTGGTGTGGTAAGTAATCCCGGCGCCGCTGTGGCAGCTGCAGTCGGGGTAATAGCATACTGCTTCCTCAAGGTTATTACTTCAAATGCTGTGGCAATCGGAACAATGGAGCTTGGTGATGCGGCCGAGCAGCTTAAGCTTATTGTGGATTCGTTCCTGGCTAATAAGGGAATGATTGTTTTGATAGTTGCATTTGCGGTTACTATTATTGCGGTATATTTCCTGCGCAGACTTCCTGTTAAGAGAAATTGGGAAATTGCTATCGGTGCAGGTGCTATTATCGAAATAGTGGTTCTTATTGTCGGTGATATTATCATCGATACCGGTCTTTCATTTGTATCGATCATTTTGACTACCGTTTTGTCGGTAGCTATTGCTTTTGGAATTAAGTTCTTCAAATTCTGCGTTGATTTCGGAAGAACAGAGAGAGTTCAGTTTGAGGATGATGACTATTACTATTATGTAAAAGCTGTTCCTAAGATTAATCTCGGAATTGCCACTCCCAAGACTAAGAACATCAACAGACAGAAGTTTGGCCGCGGACGTTTTGTTACCGGTAATACCGATGATTCGTACAATGAAGGCGTCTATGATGACGGTATCGATGTCGATGGCTATGAAGAAGAGTATTACGAAGAAGAATTCGTCGAGGACGGTGCTGCAGAAGGTGAGTATGCAGAAGGTGGCGAGTATGCCGAAGATGGTGAATTCTACGAGTCTGATGAATATTATGAAGGTGAAGCTGAAGTCGCTGATGAAGACAGCTTACCTGATGAATTAGAGGAGTTGTTTTAACGTAAATGGCATGGTGGGGCAAGGTTGTTGATTATTTAAAAAACCTAGGCATATACAGTACTACCATTAATATAGGCGATGTGATTGAGATTTTAATCATCGCCTTTTTGTTGTATTATCTTTTAAAATGGACCAAGACTACCAGAGCCTGGTCACTTCTCAAGGGAATTATCGTTATCGTATTATTCCTTCTTGTTGCCTTTCTGGCAAACATGGATACTATCCTTTGGATTGCACAAAAGATTATTAACTACGCGGTGTTTGCACTTCTGATTGTGCTTCAGCCCGAGCTGCGCAAGGGCCTTGAAAATCTCGGAAGAAAGAATATGCTTGCAAGCATTATCACATCCGGTGTTCATCACGGAGAGAGTGAAAATATTACCGCAGATACTATCAGTGAACTTGTTAAAGCCTGCACTACAATGGGTAAGGCTAAGACAGGAGCACTTATTGTGTTGCAGAGAAATGAGTCTTTGACGGATTATGAAACTACCGGCATTGCAATTGATGCTAAGGTATCGGGCGCATTGCTTATCAATATTTTTGAAAAAAATACACCTCTTCATGACGGAGCAGTTATTATTGTCGGCAACAGGGTAACATCTGCAACCTGTTACTTGCCTCGTACCGAGAGTTTGAAGGTTAGCAAGGCACTCGGAACAAGACACAGAGCAGCTATCGGTGCCTCTGAGAATACTGATTCCGTTACAATCGTTGTATCGGAAGAGACCGGAAGAATTTCTTTGGCCGTGGACGGAGAACTTGAAAATATTCCTGACGGTGAGAGCCTTCGTACCAGACTTTCCGCCTATATGCTCGGAACATCTGATGAGGATAGCGGTAAGAGCAAGAGAACCAGAAAGAGAAAAAAGAAAGAAAAGCGTGATAACGTTCAAACTAATAAGTCTGCTGCACAAAGTAATCAGAAGCAGAACAGTCAGAAACAGGACAATCAAAAGCAGGACAATCAGAAACAGGATAATCAAAAGCAGGACAATCAGAAACACGATACCAAAAAGGATGATAGCAGTAAGCAGGACAGCCCTAAAAAGCAGAATGAGCTGAAATCAGAGGAAGTGGTTTCTGACGAGGAAGGAGCAAACGATGAAAAAGTTTAAAGCATGGCTCCTTGACGATTGGTGGCTTAAAATTATATCGTTGTTTTTGGCATTCTTTATTTGGTTTGTTGTGGTTCAGGCCAACAATCCTACAGATACTCAGTTGTTTACCAACGTTAAGGTTACGCTGGTCAATACTGAGGTTTTTGATGAGAACAATCAGGTATATAACATCGTAGGTACGACAGATACGGTCAATGTCACGGTAAGAGCTCCCAAGAGTGTGCTCAGCTCACTCAAGGTAAGTGATATTTTGGCTGAGGCCGATGTAAACGATATGGTTGACGGTGAAATTAAAATCAATTATTCGGTGTACGGCAACTATTCTGTAGAATCGGTTAAGGGTGACAGAAATACCATTAAGGTTGAGCTTGAAGATAAAAAGAGAAAGTATATTCAGCTGGGAACCGAGTATGTCGGACAGGTGGCTGACGGATATATGGTCGGAGGCATGAAGGCCGATCAGAACATGATCGAGATTTCAGGACCAAAGTCGGCGGTAGATAAGGTTGTTTCAGCTGCAGTTACAATCGACGTAACCGATGCCAAGAATTCATTGTCGGCGAATGTCGAGATTAAGCTCTATGACAGAGACGGCAAGGTTATCAATGAGAACAGTATCGCCAAGCAGGTAGATTATGTTCACGTTGACCTGGAAATTTTGGAAATCAAGACAGTTACTATTTACGGATCTAAGATTGGTACTCCTGCAGACGGATATATCTACACTGGAAGCCTGCAGATCAGTCCCGCTACAATTCAGGTAGCCGGTAATCCTTCGGATCTTGTCGGGGTCAACAGACTTGTTATTACCGATTCTGTTGATATAACGGGTGCGACAGAGGATGTGGTAAGCACTGTGGATTTGAATAAGTATCTGCCGGGAAATCTGAGATTTGCTGATTCGGAATTCGACGGAGAAGCAACCATTACGGTATTTATTGAGGAGAAAGAATATAAAAATTACGATATAAATGCATCAGCGGTGGTATTTAACAATGTACCTTCCGGTGCGGCTGCAGAGGTTATTTCTCCTACCGGTAAATTTACAATCACGCTTGCCGGATTAAAGAGTGAGCTTGATGTTATGACTTCCGAGTCAATTGTTGTTGCAATCGATTTTGCGGCTTGGATGACAGAAAATAATATGTCAATATTGAAGGCTGATACCTATCGTATTCCTGCGGATATATATGTGACAGGCAATATTTCATGTCCTATGGAGGTTGTTTTGGAGGTTAAGGTCGTCTACGAAGAATAGCAGTTTGTAGTGCGCAAATTTATTGGGCACTAATATAAACAGGCTGTTTATACGAGGTTTATTATGGGAAGAATGTTTGGAACTGACGGAGTACGTGGTGTAGCTAATGAGGAATTGACACCTCAGCTTGCTATGCAGCTGGGTCAGGCAGGCGCATATGTGCTTACTCGTCAGAAGAACCACAAGCCTACTATTATGGTAGGTTGCGATACAAGAATATCGGGAGATATGCTTGCCAATGCATTGATGGCAGGTGCATGCAGTGTTGGTGCCAACTGTGTATATGTTGGCGTGGTTCCTACACCTGCAGTAGCATATCTTACAAAGAAGTATATGGTTGATGCGGGCGTTGTTATTTCGGCATCACACAATCCTGTAGAGTTCAACGGAATTAAGTTTTTTGACGGAGACGGTTTTAAGCTTCCCGATGCTCTTGAGGATGAGATTGAAGCTCAGATTAAGAGCAATATGAAGGATATCAAATTCCCTATCGGTCCCGGTGTCGGAAGAATTAAGACAAGAACCGAAGCACGTGAGGAGTATATCAACCATTCTGTAAGAGCGGTTAATGTAAATCTTGCAGGTATGAAGATTGTAGTGGATTGCGCTGAAGGTGCGTCATATTACACCTCTATCGAAGCTCTTACCAAGTCGGGAGCTGAAATCGTGGCTATTCACAATCATCCGGACGGAACCAATATCAATGCAAACTGCGGTTCTACTCATATGGAAGAGCTTCAGGCAAGAGTTGTGGCTGAGAATGCTGCGGTTGGTTTGGCTTTTGACGGAGACGCAGATCGTCTTCTTGCTGTAGATGAAAATGGTAAAATGGTTGACGGTGACCAGATTATGGCCATCATCGGAAATTACATGAAGGAGCAGGGCAAGCTCAACGGTGATACTATTGTTGCTACCGTAATGAGTAACCTCGGCTTCAGCCTTATGTGTCAAAAGAACGGAATTAATCTCGAGAGAACTGCAGTCGGAGACAGATATGTTCTTGAGAGAATGAAGGAAATCGGAGGCTCTCTCGGCGGTGAGCAGAGTGGTCACATAATTTTCCTTGATGAGAATACTACGGGAGACGGACTGCTTAGTGCTCTTCATCTTCTTCAGGTAATGGTAGAGTCAGGTAAGCCTCTCTCTGAACTTGCTAAGGTTATGGATGTGCTCCCTCAGGCTCTTGTCAATGCCAAGGTAGCTAATCACAAGAAAGACAGATATATGGAGTTCCCTGAAATCAAGGAGGCAATCGAGGCGCTTGAGAGTAAGTTTGCGGGCGAGGGAAGAGTATTGATTCGTCCTTCGGGAACAGAGCCTTTGGTACGTGTTATGATCGAAGGCAAAGATCAGGAGCAGATTCAGGGTGAAGCTGAGAAACTTGCGGCTCTGATTCAGGATATAATGTTTTAGTTGTGACTTTTTCGCTAAAATATGATATTATATATGTGATGACATTGTTATTCATCAATTAGTTTTTACGGAGCAGATTGGGGAATGCTCGGGGAATATTGGAGGTACAGCATGGTTAGTCAGAAGGTAGTAATTAAGAATCCTACCGGCCTTCATTTAAGTCCTGCGGGGCTTTTGTGCAAGGAAGCGATGCAGTTCAAGTCACTGATTACTTTTAAGGTTAAGGACAGTGTGGCTAATGCAAAGAGCGTGCTCAGCGTACTTGGAGCATGTGTTAAGAGTGGTGATGAGATTGAACTTATATGCGAGGGTGAGGATGAAGAAGCCGCTCTTGCAGATCTTGTAAAAGCAATCGAGTCAGGCTTAGGCGAGTAGGTTGAGAACAGTTAAATATGTTAATCGAAAGTGGCGCCGATTTTAGGCGCCATTTTTTAACCGGATATAATGGTGCTATGACAGAAATGGATAGAGATTACAGTAATACCGTGAGTGTTATCATCCCGGTATACAGATTGGAAAAATATATAATTGAGACTTTGGATTGTATTGTTGCTCAGACATATAAGGATTGGGAGCTGATTCTGGTTGACGATCACAGTGATGATTCATCTGCATCATTGGCGGAGAAATATATCGCTGATAATGAGTTGCAGGATAAGGCTTTTATCTACCATCAGACAGATGAAAAGGGAGCTGCTTCGGCCAGAAACCGTGGCATGAGAGAGTCACACGGAAGGTATGTGGCTTACCTCGATGGTGATGATGTATGGAGAGCAGATAAACTTGAAAAAGAGTTGGCATTTATAAAAGACAAGGATGCTGCTTTTGTGTTTACCGGATATGAATTTGCGGATGCGAATGCAGTCGGAATGGGAAAAATAGTGCATGTGCCGCCGACACTAAACTATCGTCAGGCATTAAAAAACACAACTATATTTACCAGTACCGTTATGTTTGATACCGAAAAAATACCTCGTGAAAAGCTTATGATGCCATTAATCAAGAGTGAGGACACCGCTCTTTGGTGGAGAGTGTTGCGTGAAGGCAATATCGCGTACGGTCTTGATGAGAATATGGTATTGTATCGACGTCCGGGTAAAAACGGACAGTCATTGTCCTCTAATAAATTTGAAGCAATTAAGAGAATCTGGGCCTTGTACAGAAAAGCGGAAAGACTCAATATATTTGTCAGTGCATATTATTTCTGTTTCTGGGCATTCAGAGCTGTGCTTAGACGCATATAGTATGTTAGTAAAAAAAGAGCCAAGTGAATTGCATGTGCGTGCAAAATTTCACTTGGCTAAAAATACCAGATAATATCCTTCAACATCGTTGAGAGGAAAGTATTCATAATTGATTTTCAACGTCTCTGCAATGTAGTCTAACGTGACGGTATCAAATTTGTCACCGTCGTTATACATTACAATGACATCTACTCCGCATTCAGCTGCCAGTTTGGTATATGTTGCACCACCGACAGCCTGACCGTTTTCTATTTTTTTCTCATATTCCTCAAATTCAACGTCATAGTAAAACATAGGATTCTGAGCATCACGGCTGTATATCGAACCGTATACCTCAATACAACCAATCCAGGTATATAGCTTTTGATAATCCTCGGGATACTCGTTGTAGGTCAGCGGCTTCATGCTGTTATCCCACATATCCTTACCGTAGAGAGTATGAATATGTCCGCTGTACATGTGAGAGTACGCAGTAATATTTGCCGGAGCTAATATTGTGATGTTTCCGTTGTATTCAGGTGTTGCAGCATATTCATCAAGTTTTTTCAAAAGCGGCAGGCTCTGTTCGTAGGAAACAGGATGTCTGATTACCGGTATGGAATTAACATTTTCTGTAGATTTGCCCATGTTACCGCATAAAAACAATACTATTCCTATCAGAAGAGTGGCGATAACAGCTGTGGATTTACGAAGCTTTTTAGCAAACGATAATATTATAAGTGTGATTGCAAAAGCTGTTACAGGTAAAATGGCAGCCATAAGCCACAGAGTACTGTATGAATAGAATACGGTCTGGAACTGCATAAGAAGCAGGGCCGAAAAAGGAATAATCAGTACTAAGGTGGCAATGGTAGCGTACAGTATCAGCAGGACACAGTTTTTACTATGTGTTGATGAAGTGACACCGGTTAAAAAAGTGTCGGACAGTTGGGACTTATGCTTACCCATGACGATAGACATAAGGACAATTGAGGCTGCCAATATCAACAGATAAACTCCGACGATTCTGTTGGCGCGTATGTATTCAGACCAGCAATAAAGGATGTACTCAAGCTTCTCCATTGCTACCTCCTGTTCTTTCCTCAAGGGCAGCATTGATTCGCCTAACGAGAGGAATACGAGACAATATTATGCATATCGCGGCAATGAAAAAGCAGGCACCCACACCGAATCTTGTTGAGGCCACCAACGGTTCAATTGCTATGGTAAGCAGTACTGTTAATGAATTGCGTGATAAAACGGAACCGATGGTCCAATATATCAGCAGAAGTTCCAAAACCATAACGGAGCTGTAGCCTCTGTGGAATATTTCAAATCCTGTGGCACCGGCAGCTGCATCGGTACAATACAGTATAAACTCGAAACTGAGAAACATAATGAGTTTGTAATGATTCTTTTTGAAAAGAGAATCTGTCAGACGGATAATGGTGCAATAACCGCATACAAGCCAAAATGTAGGCATGATTTGCCATACCATTACGGTGGGGGCAATTGAAAATGTATTGCAGAGAACCGAATACAGGAAGGGCAGACATTGAAGAGACAGTCTGAAAGGGTAACCGTTTAAATACGGTAAACCGGTGAGCGGATCGACAGAATAAATATTGTCTGTACTTATGAATGAAACAACTGTTTCTACTGTTTGGTTGCCGGAATAAGATATGCGGTGTCCCTGCGCTACAGAGATTAATTGAACAAGTGAAACTATAACGGCGATAATTGCGAGACAAACAGTTTTTTTATCAAGGCTTGTAGCATTTGAATTGCGGACCGGCTTTTTCTTTGATTTGGATGCTTTTATGCAGCTGATCAAAATGATTAATGCTGAAATAGTGAAAAAAATGCCGGAAGAAATGCAGAACAGCTTACCGCCTTTTGAGACAGTCATATGGGTCAAAACCGCAAGGGCATTTATAAATCCGGACAAGGCCAGGATAATAACAGAGCCTGATGAAAAATATACGGCGAAGCGACAAAAAGCAGACTCTCTGCGCGGAGAGTCTGCTTTTAATATTTTATCTTTTATGCCCAGATAAAGCTTAGTGGCACCGCAGCCGATCACTGTAGGGATGACTGCAAGCGCAAATGCCAAAACAATTATGTTCATCAGAAAATATTCCCGCAATTAATATGTATGGAGCGATATCTGATTATAGCATGATTTACATAGTATTTACAGATTATGTTTCTTAAGTGTTGTTAAGGAATAGCGACATTTGAAGGGGTGGGAGATGATAAACACTTAAGAAACCTTAAGAAAGCAAAAATGGAAAATGTATGGTATTTATGGTAGAATTGTATCCGTATAGGCATGCCTATAGGAGGTTATTGTGATGACTACACAGGATAGATTACAGAAGATGGAAGGGTTCAAGCGATTGATAAATCTTTCGCTCGTTCTTTTGTGCCTTCTGCTTGAAACCGGAGTTTTTTCTTATCATTGGTATTTTCACTTCAGATTCAGTATCGTACAGGATCTTCAGAAGTTTTTCTTCAAGGGACATGTTCTTGAGATTGCTATTTATTTTGTAATTCTCTTTTTGTTTTCCAATATGTACGGCGGTATGCGTCTGGGATATCTGAAGAATGCAGAAATTGTGTTTTCGCAGGTTTTTGCAACATTGATGGCAGATATTCTTATATATGCGGAACTGTCGGTTATGGCATTCCAGCTGTTTAAGCCCACTTATTTTATCATGATGCTGGTAGAGCAGATTATTGTGGCATTTCTCTATATCAGTGCCGCCAATTTCTTCTACAGACATATTTTCCCTCCGCGCAAGCTGCTGCTGATATACGGAGACAGAGATCCGAGAGATCTCAAGAGAAAATTTGAGAGCAGACTTGATAAATACCTTATTACCGAGCAGGTCCATGTCGGAGTAGGTACCGCTAATCTTTGCAAGGTTATCAAGAAGTATTATCAGGAAGGAACCTGCAACGCAGTTGTCTTCGGAGATATTTCGGATATAGACAGAAAGCCGCTGATTAAATATTGCTACGGCAATTCTATTCGTTTTTATGTGTTGCCCAAGATTAATGATGTAATTATGCTTGGAGCAGAGGAGCTTCATGTATTTGACAGCCCGATTCTTCTTACCAGAGAGTACAGCATGACCATGGAGCAGAGATTCATCAAGAGACTTATTGATATTATCTGCTCAATGATATTGGTTATAATTACTTCTCCGATAATGCTTATTACGGCTATCTTTGTAAAAGCATATGACGGTGGTCCTGTATTCTATAAACAGGTCCGCTGCACCAAGGGCGGAAAGAAATTTAATATTATAAAGTTCCGTTCTATGAGAGTTGATGCCGAAAAAGACGGAGTGAGACTTTACTATGTAGGTGACAAGCGAGTTACTCCCGTAGGTAAATTTATCCGTAAGGTAAGAATCGATGAGCTGCCTCAGCTTTTCAATATTCTGTCAGGTGACATGTCATTTATCGGTCCCAGACCCGAGAGACCTGAGATTATCGAAAAATATCAGGAAGAGATGCCGGAATTCGCATTTCGCCTCAAGGTTAAGGCCGGTTTGGCAGGATATGCACAGGTGTACGGTAAATATAACACCACTCCTTATGATAAGCTGAAGCTTGATATTACTTATATTGAAAATTATTCAGTACTGTTGGATCTCAAACTGATGCTTTTGACTCTGAAGATATTGCTCCTCCCTGAGGCTACAGAAGGAGTGGATTCCAGCCAGTCTGTAGTTATACGTGATTTGTATATGGCCAAGGTTGAACATGAGTACGAGGACGGGAACGGTCGACTGGTAGGTGTTGAGAAAAATGAGGAAGCTGTAAAAGCCGATAGGGTAAAGCACGATGTAGAAAAGAGCGGTACAGCAAAGAGTGAAGAGACAGAGAATAAAGCTGAAGGCTCCGACAAGGAATAAGGTGTTCGGATGAAAGTATTATGGATATGTAATTTAATCCTTCCGGAAATAGCGGCGCAGATGGGCCTGGGAACAATTCCGAAGGAAGGCTGGGTAAAAGGTCTCCTCGATGCAATGCTTGCAAAAAAGCACAAGGAATCCGTCGAATTTGATATCGCTTTTGCGTTCCCCGTTTCGAAGAATGTAATAGATGCAGCAGGTGAGGCCGGTAAAAACGGATTTATATCAGGTAATGCGGAACTCAAAGATTATCCCGGAGAATTGGTTGAGTACTATGGCTTTTATGAGGATACTGCTCATGAGAGTGTATACGATGTGGCTCTTGAGATTAGCTTCCGCGGAATTTTTGATATAGCAAAGCCTGATGTGGTGCATTGTTTCGGAACAGAATTCCCTCATACATTGGCAGCGGCGAAGGTGTGGAACAATCCCGATAGACTGCTCATAGGAATCCAGGGACCGTGTACTGTATATGCGGAAAGATACACATCGCATATTCCCGATAAAATAGTAAAAAGACATACATTCAGAGATTTCCTGAAAAAAGATTCTATTCTTGAACAGAAAAATAAGTATATAGCAAGAGGAAATAATGAGAGAGCGGCAGTCAAGCTGGCAGGGCATATTGCCGGAAGGACTGCTTTTGATAAGTCACTGGCAAAAGAGTGGAATGAAAAGGCTGTATATCACTATGCAGGAGAGACGCTCAGAAGAGATTTTTATGAAGGTGAGTGGAAGCAGGAAACAGCTGAAAAACACAGGCTGTTTGTCAGCCAGGCAGATTATCCGCTGAAGGGATTTCACTTTCTGCTGACTGCAGTGGGAGAAATATTGAAGGATTCGTCAGAAAACGGTGTGGATGACATTCAGATTTATGTTGCGGGCCAGTCTATAGTCGATGTGGATTCTCTCAAAAAGAAAATAAAGATATCATCATACGGAAAGTATCTTCGCCGGTTGATTGAAGAATACGGATTGTCCGACAGGGTACACATATTGGGAAGACTTTCGGCAGCGCAGATGAAGGAGCAGTATCTTAAGTGTGATACATATGTATGCTGTTCTGAGTGTGAAAATTCACCGAATTCATTGGGTGAGGCGATGATTCTTAAGGTCCCGATTGTCACTGCTGAAGTCGGTGGAATAACATCAGTATTTACGGTTGGCAAGGATGGATATTCATATAGAGATGAACCTGAGGAATCTATGGAGCAGGTTGTAAATGCATTGAAGCAGGCACTGCTGGACAGATGGAATGCTGACGATGTTGATGACAGACGTAAAAATGCATGTGAGCATGCTCATCGAAACCATAATCCTGAAGCAAACGCAGAAGGAATGCTCAAGATTTATGAAAAGATGACAGCAGACCGTTAGGAGAGGCTATGAGGATTGCTTTTGTATCAAACTATATAAATCATCATCAGATGCCTTTTTGCGAGGAAATGATTAAACTCTGCGGCACGGAGAATGAGTTTGTTTTCGTGCAGACTGAGAAAATAGCAGATGAAAGAGTCAATATGGGGTGGAGCTCAAAACTTCCACCATATGTAAAGCTTGCGTACATCGACGATAAGGTAAACAGAGAATGTCGCCGAATGATTCTTGACAGTGAGGTGGTTATTTTCGGTGGATGTGAGGATGAAAGCTATATTCAGCCGAGACTGGAAGCCGGAAAGCTTACATTCAGATACAGTGAGAGAGTGTACAAGGAAGCACAGTGGAAGTGGATTTCTCCGAGAGGCCTGATAAAAAAGCGCCACGACCATACGAGACACAATGATAAGCCTGTATATCTGCTGTGTTCGGGGGCATATGTAGCTTCTGATTTTGGTAAGTTCGGTGCGTATAAAAATAAAATGTACAAGTGGGGATATTTCCCTGCGGTTTATGAATACAATATAGACGAACTGATGGCCGATAAAGGTTATGAAAAGAATGGTAAAAAAGTGCCGTACCTTTTGTGGGCCGGAAGATTTTTGGATTGGAAGCATCCCGAGCTTGCAATGGAGGTTGCAAGGTTTCTTAAGGATGAGAAAATAGATTTTCATATGGATGTGATCGGCAACGGTCCGCAGGAAGAAAATGTGCGTAATCTGTATGATAAGTATGAATTGAGCGGATATGTGAACCTCTTAGGTTTTATGAAGCCGGAAGAGGTAAGAGAACATATGAAAAAAGCAGATGTTTTGCTTTTCACCAGTGACAGAAACGAAGGCTGGGGAGCGGTGGCAAATGAAGCGATGAACAGCGGATGTGTTGTTGTAGCAGATCATATGATAGGAGCTGTTCCTTATTTGATTAATGATAAGGTGAACGGATGCGTATATGATGACAGACACCGTGACGTGTTGCTTAGTGTTGTACGTGATATGATAAGTGACCATGAGGCCAGGGAGAGGATAGGACGTAATGCATATGCGACTATGACGGATGTATGGAATCCTCGCAATGCTGCGGCAAGTCTTATGGATTTGATAGATGAAAAACTTCACGGCGAGAATCATGATTTAGAGAAAAGAAAGCCGAATATTTTCGCTCCGTGCATGAGGGAGTATCCCAAGTCGGAGGCGAGAATAAGGGATGAATTGTTTGGATTGGCTCAGCCGATTGTTGCCAAGGATTTTCGATAGATAAGGTGCTTTGTATATGGCAGAAAAAGATAACGGCAGACCACTGATAAGTGTGATTGTGCCTGTGTACAATATAATACCGTACCTGCCGAGGTGTGTTCATTCTATCTGTAATCAGACCTATGATAATTTGGAAATTATTTTGGTTGATGACGGTTCCACAGACGGAACCGGCGCATTGTGTGATGAACTCGCTGCCGAGGATGCCAGAATCAGAGTTTTCCATAAAGAAAACAGCGGTTCTTCGGGAGCACGCAATCTGGGAATAAGTCGTGCACATGGTGAGTATCTGGGATTTATAGACAGTGATGACTATATAGAGCCGGATATGTATGAGAGTCTCTATGAAGGAATAAAAAAATATGGTGTCAAGTGTGCCCAGGTTGGTCGCGACGAGGTAGATGAGGACGGTAAGCAACTTCCGAATATCTGCGAGCCACCGAGCGAAGCTCAGGTAATAGGCAGCAGAGATTTCTTAAAAGAACTGCTGATGCACAGAGGAGATTGCTCGTTTTGTACCAAGCTTCTTGCAAGAGAGATATTTGACAGACCTGAGTTTTTTCCGCTGGGAGTACTGAATGAAGATTTTCATATTTTAGTTCAGAAGCTGCCTGATATCGGAGATATTGTTTCACTTCCGGGACAGAAATATCATGTATTCTATCGAATAGGCAGTAACTCACGCACGGAGAGCAGTAAAAAATTTTCCAGGGTGTTTGGAGACAATGTCGACAACGCTGACATGATATTGGGACTTGTTGAAAACAGATATCCCGGAGATACAGAGCTTCAAAAAATAGCGTTCAGATTCAATGTATTCCAAAGGATAGATTATCTGCTCCATATTCCTGTGGAAATGATGGTAAGGGACGAGTCGGAAGTATCTGCACAGTACAGAGCAATTGTAAAATGGATGAGACAGAATTATTGGAAGTCAATGTCAAATCCGATACTTACAGCCAAGAATAAGGTCTATCACACTTTGTTTGCGACTGCTCCGAAGGCAGTCAGAACACTGCACAAGAAAATAAAGAAGCTGTGATAGATTTAGAAAATAATTGTGAATAAAAGGATGTATATATGAAAAAAGCACTTATTACCGGAGTAACAGGTCAGGATGGTTCATATCTTGCGGAGTTTTTACTTGAAAAGGGTTATGAAGTATATGGAATGATTCGTCGCTCTTCAGTGGATTTCAGAGAGAGAATAGCTCATCTGGAGGGTACACCGCAGTTTCATCTTAAGTACGGTGATTTGGGAGATTCTATCAGTCTTGTAAAGTTGATTGCGGAGATTAAGCCTGATGAGATTTACAATCTCGCAGCACAGAGCCATGTACAGGTATCTTTTGATGTACCTGAATATACTGCGGATGTTGTTGCGACAGGAGTACTCAGAGTGCTTGAAGCGGTTCGTGTGTGCGGGCTTGAAAAGACTTGTCGCATATATCAGGCATCGACTTCAGAGCTGTACGGTAAGGTTGAGGAAGTCCCTCAGAACGAGAAGACACCCTTCCATCCCTATAGTCCTTATGCGGTAGCAAAGCAGTATGGTTTCTGGATTGTAAAGGAATATCGCGAGGCATATGGAATGTTTTGCTGCTCAGGTATTTTGTTTAATCACGAGTCCGAGAGACGCGGTGAGACTTTTGTTACCAGAAAGATTACTCTTGCGGCAGCAAGAATTGCACAGGGCAAGCAGGATAAACTTTACCTTGGAAATCTTTCGTCACTCAGAGACTGGGGTTATGCCAGGGATTATGTTGAGTGCATGTGGCTGATTTTGCAGAATGACAAGCCTGAGGACTTTGTCATCGCAACGGGTGTGCAGCATTCGGTAAGAGAGTTTGCAACACTCGCATTTCACCATGCAGGAATAGAAATCGAATGGCAGGGTGAAGGAATAGATGAAAAGGGCATCGACAAGGCAACCGGAAGAGTGCTCGTAGAGGTCAGCCCTGATTTTTACAGACCCACGGATGTGGTAAATCTCTGGGGAGATCCGACCAAGGCTCGTACCGAACTCGGATGGAATCCGCTTAAGACAAGTTTTGAAGAACTCGTAGAACTGATGGTAAAGCACGATATGGAAAAGGTTGCTGTAGAGAGAGCCGGCGAGCGTATAAAGATTAATCTCGAGGAGTATCTCGAAAAGGGAGTAGTTAAGTGAATATAATTCTGCTGTCAGGAGGGTCGGGCAAAAGACTTTGGCCCTTGAGCAATGACGTTAGAAGTAAACAATTCATAAAAATATTTAAAAACAATCAGGGTGATTATGATTCGATGGTGCAGAGAGTCTACAGGCAAATAAAGGCTGTGGACAGTGATGCAAGAGTAACAATTGCGACTTCAAAATCTCAGGTTTCTTCCATCAAAAATCAATTGGGAGCCGAAGTGGGAATAAGCATAGAACCCTGCAGAAGAGATACATTTCCGGCTATCGCACTTGCGGCATTCTATCTTGCGGATGTACAGCAGATTGAAAAAGATGAACCGGTGGTGGTATGCCCGGTAGATCCTTATGTCGATGCTTCATATTTTGAGGCATTAAAGGAATTGTCGGACCTTGCTCAAAATGGTGACGGAATGTCACTGATGGGTATTGAACCTACTTATCCTTCGGAGAAGTATGGATATATAATTCCGAACAGTGCAGATAAGGTATCGAAGGTCGTTACATTCAAGGAAAAACCGACAGAAGCTGTTGCTCGTGAATATATAGATAAGGGTGCACTTTGGAACGGCGGTATTTTTGCTTTCAAGCTTTCTTATATTTTGAAGATTGCCGAAGAATTGACCGGTTTCGATAATTATAAGGATTTGTACGATAATTATGCGTCATTAACCAAAATTTCTTTTGACTACGCAGTAGTCGAAAAAGAGAACAGCTTAAGGGTGATGCGTTTTTCAGGGCAGTGGAAGGATCTTGGTACATGGAACACTCTGACCGAGGCTATGGATGAGACTATCATAGGTAACGGTGTAATGAATGATGAGTGTGAAAATGTTCATATCATTAACGAAATGGATGTTCCGGTACTTGCCATGGGACTTAAGGATGTGGTTATATCCGCATCACCTGACGGTATTTTGGTATCGGACAAGGCACAGAGTTCATATATCAAGCCATATGTTGATAAAATCGATCAAAGAATTATGTTTGCGGAGACTTCATGGGGAAGTTTCAAAATCATAGATGTGGAAGCGGACAGTTTGACCGTAAAGGTTATGCTCAAGAAGGGCAATTCCATGAAATATCACAGTCATAAACATCGCGATGAGATATGGACGGTTGTAGAAGGCGAAGGTATGACTGTTGTGGACGGTGTGGAAGAAAAAGTGTCGATAGGAAATGTCATCAGACTTCCCAGAGGTTGTAAACACACTATCAAAGCGTTGACCGATATACGTCTCATAGAGGTTCAGTGTGGACAGGAGATATCTGTCGAGGATAAAGAAGTGTTTGACCTGTAATAGGTTCGTTTGTTTATAAAGCTTAGTGAGGCAAATTGCAATGATGGAAAAGAATGCCAAGATATACGTGGCCGGTCACAGAGGAATGGTTGGTTCGGCTATAGTAAGAGAATTGGAAAAACAGGGATATACCAATATTATTACCAGAACTCATGCGGAGCTTGACTTGTGCAGACAGGCCGATGTAGAGGCATTTTTTGCACAGGAAAAGCCTGAGTATGTATTTTTGGCAGCAGCCAAGGTGGGCGGAATAGAAGCCAATGCCAATGCGTTGGCAGATTTTATGTATTACAACATGACACTTGAGATGAATGTGATTCATGCTGCATGGGAAAATGGATGTAAAAAGCTTGAATTTTTGGGAAGCTCATGTATCTATCCCAGAATGGCGCCTCAACCTATGACTGAAAGCTGCCTGCTTACAAGTGAATTGGAGAAAACCAACGAAGCCTATGCATTGGCAAAGATAAGCGGTTTAAAATATTGTGAGTTTTTGAACCGTCAGTACGGTACAGATTATATTTCTGTAATGCCTACCAATTTGTACGGTCCGAATGATAATTATCATCCTACTCACAGTCATGTCCTCCCGGCACTTATCAGACGTTTTCATGAAGCTAAGGTCGCAGGAGCGGAATCCGTTACCTGTTGGGGCGACGGTTCACCTCTCAGAGAGTTCTTGTATGTAGATGATCTCGCAAATCTGTGTGTGTTCCTAATGAATAATTACAGCGGCAATGAAACTGTTAATGCGGGAAGCGGTAAGGAACTCAGTATAAAAGAACTTACCGAATTGGTTGCCGAGGTTGTGGGCTATAAGGGTAAGATAGAATGGGATACCACAAAGCCTAACGGTACGCCCAGAAAGCTTTTGGATGTCAGCAAGGCAGCTGCCCTCGGTTGGACATACAAGACTGAGCTCAAGGAAGGTATTAAGCTCAGCTATGAGGATTTCTTAAATAATCCTATGCGTGCGGAGAGATAAGTATGCGAAAGTTTACCGATACTTTGTATAAGTTTGGTGAAAATTCAATCAAGTATTTGTTCATGGTGTTTGCAGGACTTCTGGCAGTAGGAGCGGTCGTTATTACAGAAAGCTCCAATAATATGCTGGAGCAGAAAATGATATTTTCTGTGGACAGAATGTATATTACCGTTCCGTTGGCGCTTGCCATGGCAGCAGTATGTGCCGGAGTGAGCTGTTTGGTAAAAAGATATTCAAAGCGTACATTGGCGATAATAACCGGAGTGGTGTGTGTATGGTATTTTGCCATAGGACTCATTTTGATATTGAGGGCCAGATCGGCACCTGCGGCGGATGCAATGACGGTATATACCATGGCTGAAATGGTCAGTCGCGGGGATTTAAGTATTGTTCATCCGACGGATTCATATTTATCATACTATCCTCAGCAGATAGGATTGACTACCTTTTTGGCCGGAATACTGTGGGTACTGAATAAATTCACTCTGCCGATTGCAGAGTATCATTTCGTGAAGCTTGTTTATCTTGCGATGATTTGTGCGGCGACCGTGGCACAGGGAAATATCGTGAGAAGATTATGGAAGAATGATTCTGCCACAGCAGTATTTTTGATGTTGAGTGCACTGAATCTTCCCTACATTGTATATGCAACATTTATATATAATGAGATCCCTTCGTATTGTTTCTTTTCTGTGGGAGCGTGTCTTTTGACAGAGCTTTTTGTGGGAACTTCAGAAAATAGCGGAGAAGAAAATAAGGGAATAGGGAATAAAGGAAAAGAAAATAAAGGAATAAAGAACCTTGTGTTGGCATTGCTCAGTATAGTATGTTTTGCACTTGCGGTTCTGTTGAGAAAGAACATATTGGTCTTGATCATAGCGGTAGTAATTACCGTGATTTTTCAATGGTTCGGAAGAAGAAAGTGGGAATGGCTTGCTTATGGTATTGCTGTGGCCGTATGCAGCATTATGATATTGCCGACGGTGCTTTCTGTATATGAGAAAGCGGCAGGTTCTACCGTCAATAGCGGAGTAACCGCAAAATCATATTTCGCTATGGGAATGCAAGAAAGTGACGGACGAGGTCCGGGCTGGTATAACGGTTTCAACTATGATACCTTTGAGCAATCGGGATGTGATCCTGTGGCAGCTGATATAATCAGTGATGCGGCTATCAAAGAACGTATGGATTATTTCGGAAAAAATCCCGGAAAGGCTGTCAGCTTTTATTCACGTAAAATTGCAACACAGTGGTTTGACGGAACCTATGCGTCACTGCAAGCCACATGGGCAACCATGAGTGACAGATCGCAGTTCTTCAATCAGGTGTATGAAGGTAAATATAACTTTGCGTTTGTAATATACTGTGAGGCATTGCAAAGCTTGGTATATGTTGGCGCTTTCATATGTGCGCTTCGGATGGTCGTGAAAAAAGAAAAGAAGTGTTTTTGGAAATATATGTTTGCAATAGGTGTATTCGGAGGCTTTTTGTTCCATATTCTGTGGGAAGCAAGCAGCAGATATATTGTGACATACAGTCTGTTACTACTGCCGTACAGTGCTATGGGAATAGCTGCGGCAATCAAAAAAATAGGCACCGGAAAATCAAAGTAAACTGTAAATATTGCTATAGTTAATGCTTAAATAATATAAAGCGAATATTTGCTTTTGAAGTGAATTTGTTGGATTATGAAAAAATTGTTTCATAAAAACAGAATATGGGTAATTGCGGGGATAGTAATCAGTATACTATCCTGTTTGCCTTATTTCATTTTCCGTGAGTCTTCGATAGTGACTTATCACGATCAGCTTGACGGAGAGATTTTGACATATATATATAATGCCAAGTATCTGTTTTCGGGAGTGAAAAGTTTCCCTGAATTGATGAATGGAATAAATGCGACAGGCCTGACCATGCCGGCACCGGCTTTTGTGATTTTTTATAAGTTGCTGCCGCCGTTTTGGGCTTATCTGACCTCTCTCATTGTCATTAAATTGGTTGGTTTTATCGGAACATATTTACTGATAAAGGAACTGACTAATAAAAGATGGATGGCCTTTTTATGCGGTGCAGGATTTATGCTTCTTCCGTTTTATGCGGTATACGGTTTGTGCGTACCCGGGGAACCGATGTTATTGTATGCACTTTTGAGACTGAGAAAAAAGAACTGTAAACCCTGGCCCTACTGGGTAATGATAGCCTGCTATGCGGCCGGTTCATCACTTTCTTTGGTAGGATTTGCATGGATATGTTTTATGGGAGTGGCACTTATCATTTCCATCATTAAGAGAAAATATATTCATCATTATGTGGTGGCGCTGGTTGTTTGTACGTCTGTATATGCTTTGGAAAATTTCGGATTAATAAAACAGATTCTTGGAATCGATGATGGCTTTGTATCGCACAAAAGTGAAATAGTACGATATTCACAACCGTTTTTTGAAGCGTTTTGGCAGGCTTTTGGTACGGGCGTTACATATACGGAGGTTGGTCAAATCTTCTTTATGCCGGCAATAGCGTTGGCATTTGTAATGGTTGGACTTTTTAGATTTGCTTATAAGAACAAGAGTGCCGCGGTTAACAGAGAAATGAAATATCTTGTGACCGGATTGTGTGTGAATTTTGCATTGGCATTGTTGTATGCAATATACTGTTTGGAACCTGTCGTGGATTTCTGCAATTCGACTTCAGGTGTTTTACATGATTTCTATTTTGGCAGAATAGTATGGATTATGCCGGTTATTTGGATTGCCATGCTTGGATTGTCTCTGTCAATTTTGTGGGACTTATATGTATCGATTTTGGACAAGGAGAATAAAAAAACTTCAATCTTTGCAAAAATGATTCGTATGGGAATCAAGATGGCTTATATTATAGGATCGGTGGCAACAATCGGATTGTTTGCAGTCAATGGATTCCTTAAGAGCGATTTGAGATATAATGCGGCTAAACTTATTAACCCCGATTACTATATGATGACCTGGGAACAATTCTTTGCAGAGGATTTGTTTGCTGAAGTGGATGAACTTATAGGTCTTGATAAAGAAGAGTACAGAGTGGTCAGTTTAGGGATCTATCCGTCAGCCGCTGCATACAATGGATTCTATTGCCTGGATGCATATTCCAATAATTACGATGTGAACTACAAGCATGAGTTTAGGAAGGTTATAGCCGCGGAACTTGATAAGAGTGATTATCTCAAGGAATGGTATGATAATTGGGGTAACAGATGCTATATACTGCTGGCTGAGTCTATGAATTACTTCACAATGGAGAAAAGATGGATTCCAACCACCGAAGAATGTGATTTGAATTTTGATGCATTGCGTGATATGGGATGCCACTATATGATTTCTGCATCATATATATTTGATGCAGAGGAGTTGGGGTTGACACTGATGAATGAGGAACCCATACAGACTGTGGGCAGTTGGTATAGATTGTGGGTATATAAGTTTTGAGGATAGACAATGAAAACTAAGGTACTTGGTCTTGCGACCTGTTTTAACAGAAAAGAAAAAACTGTGAACGCAATCAGAAGTCTGGTGGCGGGTAACAGTGAGGTGGATTTCGAGTTTATTATTGCAGATGATAACAGCCGCGATGGAACCGCAGAAGCCTTGGCAGAGCTTGAAGGGGTTACGGTAATGCACGGAGACGGCAATTCATATTACACAGGTGGTATGAGAATCGCTATCGCTGAGGCACTGAAGCTAATAGGAGATAATAACATTTCTCCGGATTATATCCTTTTGTTTAACGATGATGTTGATTTTTATGACGGTGCTATTGAGGGGTTGATTGCGAGAAACAATAATAATCGCAGCAGAATCTGGGTAGGACCAACCTGTGAGAGTGATGGTGTGGCTCTGTCCTATGGAGGCATCATGAGAACCTCAAACTGGAAACCTAAGTTCAAGATAGTCAAAGCGGATGATTATGACGGATTGAAGGTGAATACCTTTAATGCAAATTGCGTATTGATTCCAACTGAGATTTTTGTAAAGACCGGAAACATGGACCCTGTATACCATCATTCTTTGGGAGATTTTGATTATGGATATATGACGGTAAGACAGGGTGCGGAAATATATGTATCGGATGAATATGTAGGTATGTGCCCGAATAATTCGGAAAAGGGTACCTGGCGTGATGCTACTATGTCACGTAAGGCCAGATTCAAGGCCAAGGAAAGTATTAAGGGAGTACCGTTTGGTGAGTTTTATCATTATATTCTGAAAAATTATAATTTCCCTGCGGCGGTGATTTTCAGTATATCTCCTTATATACGAATCCTGCTGGGAATATAATTATTGCTTCGGTATACGGATGCTATTTAGAAATGGGTGAAAAATGAGCAGTGTAAAATTGGTCGGCAGAAATAAGTCGAGTAAATCGAAGAATTCAAAAAGATCGAAGACGTCGAAAGGGTCTTATGCATCGAAAAGGTCTGACAATAATGTGATAGCGGATATCAGCGATCGTAGATTTGATATGGCTGTAAAGATTATATTTTGGATTATAACAGCTGTATACGGAGGATTGTGCCTGTACTTGTACTACAAGCAGTCTATACAGCCTGCGGATAAGGATACTACTGTCGTCAGATTGTTTGAATCGGATTTACCGTTTCATTTAAGCATGGTGATTGATGACGGATGGTATTACAGCCTGACAGCACTGATTTATCTTGTGTTATATAATATTGCAGGTAAGTCCACGGTACTGATAGCGGTTTTCCTGGCATTGGTTACTGTGGGAACGGTGCTTGTTACAGAGAGGATTTTGACGAAACTCGGTATAAAGAAAAAGGCAATAACATGCGGAGGAGCAATTGTTCTGAATGTGCTGATGCCTTTCTATATCAAGAAGGCAGGAATGTACAGATATGTCAGCTACCAAAGCGGAAATGTGTGGCATAATTCAACGTATCAGTGCATGAAATTGGCAGCATTGATATGCCTGCTGATGTTTCTTGTTATCGAGAAAAAGATTATCAAGGGCGGAATAAAAGCTAAAGATCTTATATTGTTTGCGGTGGCATTAGCAGTGTGTACCGGAATTAAGCCCAGTTTTCTTACTGTATTTGCACCGGCATTTGCTGTTAAACTGTTGATAAATTGGCTCAAGGATAAAGTGCCGTTTAAGAGAATATTGTTATGGGGATTGACGGTATTGCCGTCGTGCGGAGTTGTGCTGTGGCAGAATGCTGTTTTGTTCGGAGATGATACAGACAACGGTTATAAGATTTCATTCATGGAGACTTTTTCACTCCATGCCGACCACCCCAAGATTACGGTTCTGTTATCGCTGGCATTCCCGCTTGTCGTGTTTGTATGCTATGTGATTGATTTGATAAGACATGGAAAAATCAAGAAACTGGCTGAAGACAGGAGATATTTATTTGCCATTCTGATGAGTCTGGTAGGCTTTGCCGAAGCGGCTATACTGATAGAGACAGGTAGCCGCTCCAGAGACGGTAACTTCCTCTGGGGATATGCAATAGCACTTGTATGGCTCTATATTCTTAGCTTGGTAAAGTGGTATAAGCTGTTGGAGAGGAAGCGCTGGTTTTTATTCGGAACATGCAGTATAGTACTGGCATATCAGTACTATTGCGGAATAGTGTTCTTTAGCAAGCTGGTAGCCGGTACCACTTATTTTATGTATTACTAAAAACAGTGTCCGGCAAAAGATAATAAAATAAGCGAAAAGATGTTAATTAAAAAGAGTCTCAAGCCTTTATGTAAGAAGGATTGAGACTCTTTTGTTATTTAACTTCTGAGCATATATATTCCATTATAGCGCGTGCCACATAGTATCGGCCTAAACTATTGTAATGAACCTGATCGTTAAGATATGTATCGGAATTTTCCTGTGTAATGCCTATCTCACACAGATTGATACTGTATAAGCCGTATTCGTCTATAATCTTTTGCGCAGCCTTGCGATAATCATCAAGGATTCCGCCTTTGGGAGAAACGCGTTCATTGCCGTTTTGCCGCATAGTAATATATCCGGGAACTATAACAAGTATTTGACTGTCGGGCCATTCTTCGCGGATTAATTCAATTGAGGAACGAATAATTCCGGAATAGGTATATTCATCATACTTGTCGCGAGGATTATTTATCGGAAGTCCGACAAAATAATCGTTTAGTCCGAATTCTATGACAAACAGCAATTTTTTTTCTGACATGCCGAAGGCTTCAATTTCACTGTTGATGATATCGGGGTTCAATTGATATTTGAGAGACATTTCATTGCCATCAACAGTAGCGGCATTTGATCCGCCGATTGCCCTCAATATGCAGCCCATACCGGAGAAATTACTGATGATATATGGGATACCGGTATTGTCGCTGATAAGCGCAAGTATGCTGTCTCCACAGTATACAGTACAATATTCTGATAAATCATACGTTGAGTCGGTCATGTTGTCGGGACTTTGAATATTGCTTATCAGTAGGTCCACGTAATCAACCAATTCATCTGCATCTATGAGGGTATTGTCTGCGAGATTTTCCAAAAGAAAAGCATTTTCGGTGTCATAATGCATCAGGCAATCGGATCCGTCTTCGTACAAATAGGTATTGTTATAGATATATTCTTCGTAACCTGAATAGTACAGTTTGACGTTGTCATATTGAGCCAATTCATCGGCAAGGATTTTGTATGCGGTTCGCAGATTGCTGAAATCTGTGGCTGTATAGTTTCGGAAATGGTTGATGCTGTATGAAGGAAAATATAAATAGAATGTTGTTGTCGGGTTATCATCAATCATCTCTATGACAGAGTCGTAAATTTCTGAGGAGTAGGTCTTGCTATCGAATCCCAAGGACTCATAAATGATATACGGATCGATACAGAACAGATATTGGTTGATGGTTCTTTTGCCTGAAAAAATGAATTGGTTATAAGTATTTATCACATCTGTGGATGTGAGGATATTTTTTGTAGGCTTGCAATTCCAACCCATATAGGTGGGAAAGTAATCCATGTTGTAGTTAGAGATATCATACATGCTGAGTAATACGGTATCGTAGGTATATTCATTCAGTTCATGCAAATCGGAGATTATATTTGAATTTGACAGATAATCACTTCTTGAAAAACTGTATACGGTGTAGTATTCATCAGAGTATTTTTCTTCTGCAAGAATGAAATATTCATTGTAATCGGCAATCCTTGAATTGTCGATTATATACATAAAAGAAGATTTTGAATCGATTATATTTTCCGTAGAAATATACGGGCAGTTTTCTTGTGTAGGAGAAGTGAGATCATTCAATATGGGGGCGGTGGGAATGAGGATTTGTCGTTCTGAGCAAACCGACAGAATATTTGCCGTATAAGCATCTGATGAAATTGCCGGATAGTTATGGCTGCTCAGATAAGAAACCAATCCTGCAGCAACCGACTCACTGTCAATCATATCAGTATTTTTTTGAAGATTAGAAATGCCGGTGACGGTAGTTTTGATCTCATTTTTTATCATTTCACTTACAGAGCGCTGCCCGGAATTGACACCGCATGCGATGAGAAAGAGCAACGTGGGAAGTATGCACAAGACAGAAATCAAGGTCTTGGCGGGAAGCTTAACGTGAGAGCGTACGCCGAGCAAAATAGGAGCAGCAGTCAAAAAGATGATGGTTACAGCAAGCATAAAACTGTTGGCTGTATGCGCAGTAATGACTGAAACAAAACCGATAGCAACGATTGCACAGGCACTTATTATATAAGCTGTAATCTTTTGAGCTTTCAATGAGTATACAAAAAGAAGGAATGAAACTCCCATAAGTGAGTAGCAGGTAAATACAGAATATTCAAGCGCACTGCGCCATGAAGGCACACCGGCAGAATAAACTGTCAAAAAGTATTTAACGGATAGTGGCAGTATTGTGATGGATGTATCCCATGTATCTATATAACTGTGGGAATTGTTTTCGGCCAGATATTGCGTGTAAGCTATGATTTCTGTCAGTTCGGGAGACAGCACAGGATGATTGTTGAAGATATAATAAATTATAGGTATGAATAATCCTATAACAGGGAAGAGCCAATAGAGGATGATTTCAGGTTTGAATTTTTCGTTGTTCTTGTTATCAGCCATAGCAATCCTTAATTATGTGAGAATTATAAGTAAATCTTATAAACATAAATTATTATATATTATAATATATTCTATTAGAACGAATGTGAAAAAGCAAAGGTTATATGTTATAATAAAATCTGTATGTATTACGATAGCTGTAAGAACATGAGGTGTTTATATTTATGGACAGAATTGCAGTGCTTATTCCCTGCTATAATGAAGAAAAAACTATTGAAAAAGTTGTTCGCGACGCACGCCGGGTATTGCCTGAAGCGACGGTATATGTGTACAACAACAATTCAAAAGACAGAACGGCCGAACTGGCTGAAGCTGCCGGCGCAATAGTCAGAAATGAGTATAAACAGGGTAAAGGTAATGTAATCCGCAGAATGTTCAGAGAAGTAGATGCTGAATGTTATCTGATGATAGATGGTGATGATACATATCCGTTGGATTGCGCACGTGAAATAGTAAATCATGTCCTTGAGCATAATGCAGATATGGTGGTTGGAGACAGACTTTCATCCACATATTTTACCGAGAATAAGCGACCGTTTCATAATTTTGGCAACAGCCTTATGAGGGGATGCATTAATTCATTGTTTAAGTCTGATATTAAAGATATAATGACTGGCTACAGAGCTTTTTCATATGAATTTGTCAAGACCTATCCGGTATTCTCGAAAGGTTTTGAGATTGAGACGGAGATGACTATTCATGCTGTGAATTATAATCTCCAGGTTGACAACGTGATTGTGGAATATCGTGATCGTCCTGAGGGAAGTGTCTCTAAGCTGAATACTTATTCCGATGGTATGAAGGTTATCCGTAAGATGATATCTCTTTATAAAAATTATAAGCCTATGAATTTCTTCGGCTTGTTGGGCGCTATTTTGTTTGTGGTTGCACTTGGATTCATGATTCCTGTCGTTATAGAGTTTTGTGAGACGGGGCTGGTACCCAGATTCCCTACTTTGTTTGCGTGCGGATTCGTGATGCTTTCGGGAATAATATCATTTTTCTCGGGAATGGTATTAAGTGTACTGAACGATAAGGACAAGAAAGATTTTGAATATCGTTACGTAAGTACCAATGAGCGTAAAAAGAGTATTTTACGTGCGGAAGAAAATATAGAGAGATAATTATTGTACTTAATACATATATAATAAATGTAAAGGCTGATATATAAAATGAAGGTTAGTTTTGTTATTCCGTGTTACAGATCTGAAAAGACTTTGCCCGGAGTTGTGGCTGAGATTGAGGAGACCATGAATGGTCTCGGTAAATATGAATATGACCTGGTGTTGGTAAATGACTGTTCACCTGACAATACAGCTAATGTGATTAGAGAGATGTGTGATGAAAAATCATATATTCACGGATTATCATTTGCGAGAAACTTTGGTCAACATTCTGCACTGATGGCAGGCCTCAGAGAAGCTACGGGAGATATTGTTGTATGCCTCGATGATGACGGACAGACACCTGCCAATGAAGTGGGTAAGCTGCTTGAAAAAATAGATGAAGGCTTTGACGCAGTATATGCGAGATACGCGCACAAGCAACATTCGGGCTTTCGTAATTTCGGAAGTATGGTAAATGAGCGAATGACACGTTCGATGCTCAATAAACCTGCTGATTTGTATGTATCAAGTTATTTCGCTGTTAAGAGATTTGTGGTTGAAGAGATGATCAGGTATGAATATTCATATCCTTATGTAATAGGTCTGGTGCTTCGTTCAACCAAACATATCACTAATGTTGACGTCACACATAGAGAGCGAGAAATCGGAAGGTCCGGTTATACATTCGGTAAACTGATTGCCCTTTGGTTCAACGGATTCACGGCATTTTCGGTTAAGCCTCTCAGAATAGCTACGAGTATAGGAATTACATCCGCTATTTTGGGATTTATGTACGGTATTTACACTATTATCAAAAAATTTGTCCTTCCGGATGTTACGGTAGGTTTTTCGGCAATTATGAGCGCGATTGTATTTTTTAGCGGAATGATTCTTATTATGCTTGGATTCATAGGCGAGTATGTCGGAAGAATGTATATTTGTATGAATAATTCGCCTCAATATGTTATCAGAGACAAATGGAATTGATATTTATGTTGAGGGTGTCGGGTTGCTAAGCGGTACAGATTGTCTGCCGGAGATATTGTATTCATCTCCGGCAGATGTTTTATAGATTAGTATTATTATACTTGGGGATTAATATGTCATTTGTTCATCTTCACACCCATACAGAGTATTCATTGCTCGATGGGTCCAATAAGATAAAAGAATATGTAGCACGGGTAAAAGAGTTGGGAATGAATGCGGCTGCTATTACCGATCATGGTGTAATGTACGGTGTGATTGAGTTTTATCGTGAGTGTCGCGCCAACGGCATTAATCCCGTGCTCGGATGTGAGGTATATGTTGCACCCGGATCGCGTTTTGACAAGGAAGCATCGCACGGAGAGGACAGATATCATCATTTGATTCTTTTGGCAGAGAATAATACCGGTTATGCCAACCTGATGAAAATCGTCAGTAAAGGATTTACGGAAGGATATTACTACAAGCCGCGTGTTGATAAGGAGGTCCTGCGTGAGTACCACGAAGGCCTGATATGTCTTTCTGCATGTTTGGCGGGTGAAATTCCTTCTGCAATTATTGCGGGAAAGACTGAAGAAGCCAGAACTATCGCCAAGGAATTTTTGGATATTTTCGGTGAGGGTAATTTCTTTCTCGAACTGCAGGATCACGGAATTCCCGAGCAGAGAACTGCCAATATGGAACTTATGGCGATGAGCCTTGAAATGGGTATTCCTCTGGTATGTACAAATGACTGCCATTATACATATGCATCCGATGCGGATGCACATGATATTTTGTTGTGCCTCCAGACAGGTAAGAAATTGTCTGATGAAGACCGTATGCGTTATGAGGGAGGTCAGTATTATGTCAAGTCTGAGGATGAGATGCGTTTACTGTTCCCCTATGCTGCCGATGCAGTATTCAGAACACAGGAGATTGCGGACAGATGTCATGTAGAGATTGAATTCGGTGTTACAAAGCTTCCTCATTTTGATGTACCCGAAGGACATGATTCGTGGTCTTATCTGAATTATCTGTGCACCAAGGGACTTCATGAGAGATACGGTGAGGATGAGAGTCAGCCGGCAGGTGATACGGGACTGACATTGAGAGAGCGCCTGGATTATGAGCTCAATACCATCAAGAGGATGGGTTATGTAGAATACTTCCTTATTGTTTGGGATTTTATAAATTATGCAAAAGAAAATGATATTCCCGTAGGACCCGGAAGAGGATCTGCGGCAGGCTCGATTGTTTCGTATGCATTGAAGATTACCAATATAGATCCGATTAAGTATAGTCTGCTTTTTGAGAGATTCCTAAATCCGGAGCGTGTATCTATGCCCGATATTGACGTTGATTTTTGCTATAACCGACGCCAGGAGGTAATTGATTACGTCAATCGCAAGTATGGCAAGGACAAAGTTGTGCAGATTGTTACTTTCGGTACGTTGGCAGCTAAGGGTGTTGTACGTGATGTTGCCAGAGTAATGGATTTGCCGTACTCATTCGGTGATACTATTGCAAAACAGATTCCGATGGAACTCAATATGACTTTGGATAAAGCGCTGGAAATGAATCCGGAGCTCAAGAGTATGTATGATTCCGATGAGCAGGTTAAAACTCTCATCGATATGTGTCGCAGACTGGAAGGTTTGCCCAGACATACATCGATGCATGCTGCGGGTGTCGTAATTTGCCAGAAGTCAGCGGATGAGTTTGTACCACTTTCAAGAGGATCGGACGGAAGTATTGTCACTCAGTTTACTATGACGACCATAGAAGAACTGGGTCTTCTCAAAATGGACTTCCTGGGATTAAGAACGTTGACTGTTCTGCATGATGCAGTGGATTTTGTGGAAGCTTCCACCGGTAAAAGAATAGATTTGAACGGCCTGGAGATGAATGACCAGAATGTGTTCGATGTTTTGAGCAGCGGACACACGGAAGGCGTATTCCAGCTCGAGTCTGCAGGAATGAAGAATTTCATGAAGGAACTCAAGCCTTCCAGCCTTGAAGATGTAATAGCGGGAATTTCACTTTACAGACCCGGTCCGATGGACTTTATTCCTAAGTATATAGCCGGTAAAAATAATGGCGATGCCATACAGTATTCTACACCCAAGCTTGAGCCGATACTTGCACCGACATACGGATGTATCGTGTATCAGGAGCAGGTAATGCAGATTGTACAGGATTTGGGTGGATATTCACTTGGACGTGCGGATTTGGTACGTCGTGCGATGAGTAAGAAAAAGCAGCATGTAATGGAAGTTGAGAGAGACATTTTCCTCAACGGAAACGGTGCTGAGATAAAAGAAGCCGAAGAGAAATTGAAGAGCTTAAAGCAGCAGCTTGAAAGCGAGACCAATCCGGCTATCAGAGAAGATTTGACACACCAGATTGAGAAGGCTAAGATTCCTGCAGTGGTACCGGGTACCATTGCCAACGGTATTGAGGCACCGGTGGCAAATGTTATCTATGATGAAATGATGGATTTTGCGAAGTACGCGTTCAATAAATCACACGCAGCCTGCTACGCAGTGGTTGCATATCAGACAGCATTTCTTAAGTATTATTATCCTGAAGAGTTCATGGCTGCGCTGATGACATCGGTTATAGATAACTCCAAGAAGGTATCAGAATACATTTTGGTTTGCCGACAGATGGGTATCGAACTTTTGCCACCCGATATTAATCAGGGACAGAGCGGTTTCTCAGTAATAGAAGAGAACGGTCGCAAAGCTATCAGATATGCTCTCACGGCAATAAAAGCAGTGGGAAGACCGGTAATCGATTCTATTGTTGAGGAAAGAAAAGAGCGCGGAGATTTTAAGGATATTAAGGACTTCCTCGAGCGAGTGCAGGACAGAGATGTCAACAGACGTGCTATCGAAGCCTTTATCAAGGCAGGTGCAATGGATACGCTTGGCGGCAACAGACGTCAGCTCATGATGGTATACGGAAGTATTATGGATAACATCAACCATAATAAGAAGAACCAGATGAGCGGTCAGCTTTCCTTATTCGATATAGTTGAGGAAGAGGATAAGAGCTTCTTTGAGGTCAAGCTTCCGAATGTTGCTGAGTATGATAAGGAATACAAGCTGGCTATGGAAAAGGAGGTCCTCGGTATATATGTAAGCGGCCATCCGCTTGAGGAGTACCAAGAGCTGATGGATAAGCATGTGACTGCGAGAGCTATGGATTTCCAGCTTGATGATGAGACCGGTGAGGTGTCGGTAAAGGATCAGTCATATGCGGTAGTCGGCGGTATGATTACTGAGAAGACTATCAAATACACCAAGAAAAACGAACCTATGTGTTTTGTGACATTAGAGGATCAAGCCGGTTCTGTTGAGGTCATTGTGTTTCCCAAGAATTATGTGGCATTCAACAGCAAGCTGACGGATGAGGCCAAGGTGTTTGTGCGCGGACGGGTTCAGGCGGAGGAAGAGCGTGACGCTAAGCTTTTGTGCGAGGATGTGGCTACTTTTGAGGAGGCTGCAGATAAAAAGCCTGATGAGTTGTTTGTAACAAAACGATTTGTAAATAATAAATCGGGATATGGCAGGAATTCAGGATATTCCGGAGGATATGGCGCAGGCGGATACGCAGGTGCAGGATATTCCGGAAATGCATCCGGGACCTTAGGCGGATATCAAAGCAGTGGTGGTCAAACCGCAGGGGGAGCGTCGGGAAATACAATTGCAATTCCCAAAACCGGACTTTTCCTTCAGTTTGCAACACAAAAAGATTACGAAGATGCCGAACAGCGAATGTTGGATTTGTTGGCGGATTCGGACGGAAATGATGATGTAATAGTATTTGTAAAAGATATAAAGAGCCTGAAGGTATTGCCTCCCAACAGACGTGTTAATGCCAATGATGAACTCAAGGCACGACTGTCGGCAGTATTTGGCGAGAGCAATGTTGTGGTGAAGAAATCATAAGTGAAAAGTGAGGTGCGGGGTGGCACTTGATTGGGGAAATGTAGCCGATAAGCTGATATATCTGGTATATCCGATATTAATCACTATATTGGCTACAGGAATGAAAATTTATAAGAAGAACGAATGGAATGGGGAATTCATGTCGTTGGAACAGACTAAGTATCTGCAGGGATTTACAGCTTTGCTGGTACTTTGCCATCACATGGGACAGAAAACCTGTGCGTCCTGGCATGATGAAAGTGTGATAGTGCACGGTCTTGACATATTCGTCGATTACGGATTCTATTTTGTAGGGATTTTCCTGTTCTGTTCGGGATACGGATTGTACAAGAGTTTTTCCACAAAGGAAAATTATTTCAAGGGATATTTTAGGAAAAGAGTTCTGCCTATAATCATTACTTTTTATACCACGGGATATATTTTCCTTATTGTGAGATTCCTGTTGGGACAGCATATTGGTACCAAGCAACTGATTTTATATTTGACAGGTTTTCAGTTTGCAAATCCCAATTCATGGTATATGATAGCTGTTCCGTTCTTTTACCTGGTATTTTATCTGTGCTTTAGGTTTATTAAAAATGAGAAGGCGGCAACCACTGTCACTTGTTTGGCAATATTTGCCTATATAATATTCGGTACATTTATACGTCATAATCCATACTGGATGTGTGGAGAATGGTGGTATCAGTCGACTCCGATGTTTATATGTGGTTTGTTGTTTGCGAGAAATGAAAAAAGAATTATTGAACGTATCAAGAATCACTATACAGCGTTTTTTATTGTATCGCTGATTTTGATTTTTGTATTGAACGGTTTGGCAAAAATTCTGAATTGGAACTTCTCGTATTATTATGGAGAGTATTCGGGTTATCCTGTTCCGTTGTTCTCTATGGTGTGGAGAAAATGGATTACATTGTTCGGACATGTATCCGCATCGGCAGCCTTTGTGTTCTTTGTATTTATTGCACTTATGAAAGTGAGAATAGGAAATCGTCTATTGGGATTTATGGGGACGATTACATTGGAGTTTTATGTCATCCATGGATTGTTTGTTGAGCTGTTCGGTTACAATTTCGCAGACAGTGTAAAAAGTGCGATATATATCAGAAATCCGGCACTTCATTTTGTCATTGTTTTGGCGTGCTCGATACCGGCGGCATTACTTCTTAAGCTGTGGGTGGATTTGTTCAGAGGGAAAAATAGAAAACAATAGATAATTGTTTGCAGAGAAAGTTATAGGAAGACACAGTGAATTTGATATGCGCTAAGGAAGCACATATATATCAAGTTTGCTGTGTCTTTAAATTTTTTATTTAATGGTGTTGACAAATAGAAATTAAGTGATATTATGTACATATGAACAATCATTCATATATTCAAGAATGACAGGAGGATAAAGATATGACAAAGACATATAACATTGAGGTAGATTGTGCAGCATGTGCTCAGAAGATGGAAGACGCAGCCAATACTGTTGATGGAGTAACCAAGGCAACCGTAAGCTTTATGACACAGAAGATGAAGGTTGATTTTAATGAAGGTGCCGATGATAAAAAGGTAATGAAAAATGTCCTTAAGGCTTGCAAAAAGGTTGAGGACGATTGTGAGATTGAGATTTAATCAAAATGCATGTGAATGTAGATTAGAGATTTTTTTGAGAATACAGATTGAACCGGTGTAGGTGTGGATATGACTAAGAAGCAAAAGAAGAATTTGAAGAGAATAATAATAGCTGCTGTAATTGTAGCGATTCTGATGATATTTGAGAAGGTGGCTTCGCTAATTGCTCCTGTAAATACGTTTATTGATAACAATGGACTTATATATAATATTTTACTTCTGGCGGCATATCTGGCAGCGTATTGGATTATCGGTGGGGATATTCTCAAGAAAGCATTTAAGGGAATATGTAAGGGACAGGTTTTTGATGAGAATTTCCTGATGGCTGTAGCGACAGTCGGAGCAATGGTTCTCGGAGCTTTGGTTAGTTTCGGAGTCATTGAATCTGCGGAGGAAGCCAATTATTCCGAAGGTGTAGCGGTAATGCTGTTCTATCAGATCGGCGAATTATTCCAGTCTGTAGCAGTCGGTAAGAGCCGCAAAAACATTACTGCATTGATGGATATCCGTCCTGATTATGCAAATATCGAGGGAGAAAACGGTGAGCTTGTTCAGGTTTCTCCGGATGAAGTCAAGGTTGGCGATATCATAGTGGTTAAGCCCGGAGAGAAGGTTCCTCTCGATGGTGTGATTACAGAGGGTAATACCAGCATTGATACCAGAGCACTGACAGGTGAGAGCGTTCCGCGCGGTGCCAAGGCAGGGGACGATGTTATCAGCGGCTGCGTAAATATGTCAGGATTGATTAAGGTCAGAACCAATAAGGAATTCGGTGAATCTACTGTATCGAAGATACTTGATTTGGTAGAGAATTCCAGCATGAAGAAATCAAAGTCTGAGAACTTTATTGCCAAGTTCGCAAGATATTACACTCCGGCTGTATGTTATGCAGCTGTTGCGCTGGCAATTATTCCTCCTGTAGTGAATATGATCATGGGAAATGGGGTCCTTTGGATGGGTACCGCAGAAAATGCGTGGAGCATGTGGGTTATCCGAGCACTTACTTTTCTTGTAATCAGTTGTCCGTGTGCACTTGTTATTTCGATACCGCTCAGCTTTTTTGGCGGAATCGGAGCGGCAAGCAGCAGGGGAATCCTTGTAAAAGGTTCCAATTATCTGGAGACATTGTCTCAGACTAAAACTGTTGTATTTGATAAGACAGGAACTCTTACAGAGGGTGTGTTCAAGGTTACAAATATAAATGCTTCCGAAGGGTTCGCGAAAAAGGAAGGACTCAACTCTGAACAGAAGGTATCAGACAGATTGTTGATGTATGCAGCACATGCAGAAAGTTATTCGGATCACCCTATCAGTAAGTCACTGAAGGATGCATATTCAGGAGTGATAAACAGTGCATGTGTGACTGATATTGAGGAGATTGGCGGACATGGAGTGTCAGCAAATGTTGACGGTGTGAAGGTATCTGTCGGCAACAGCAAGATGATGAAGAAGCTCGGACTGAACTATGAGGAGAATGTTCCTGTAGGTACAGTAGTATATATATCAGTTGATGGTATTTATGCGGGATACATCATTATATCGGATGTGATTAAAGCTGACGCAGCAGCTGCTATCAAGGGGCTTAAGGCTTCCGGTGTAAGCAAGACAGTAATGCTTACAGGTGATGCCAAGGCTGTGGCGGATTATGTAGGAAGAGAACTTGGAATTGATGAGATTCACAGTGAGCTGCTTCCCGGTGATAAGGTTGCACAGGTTGAAAAACTGTTGACCGGTGGCAAGAGTAAGGAAAAACTTGCATTTGTCGGCGATGGAATAAATGATGCTCCTGTTCTTTCAAGAGCGGATATCGGAATTGCAATGGGTGCTATGGGTTCTGATGCGGCTATCGAGGCTGCAGATGTGATATTAATGGATGATAACCCGAAGAGAATAGCTTTAGCGATGAAGATTTCAAGAAAATGTCTCAGAATTGTTTATGAGAACATTGTATTTGCTTTGGTGGTTAAGTTCGCTTGTCTGATATTGGGAGCTTTCGGAATAGCAAATATGTGGATTGCGATTTTTGCCGATGTAGGTGTAATGGTTATCGCAGTACTCAATGCTATCAGATGCTTAAGAGTGAATGAAAACAAATAAGTGAAGAATGCTGAAAAGTACTTTATATAATAATGATATGTACCCCTTTTTTCGTATGATCGGAGAAAGGGGTGTTTTGATAGTGTACATAATTATGATATAATAATTAGTTGTAGTATGATTATGATGTTTGGAGGGAAGTATATATGTTATGTAAGTCATGTGGAAAGGAATTGGAAGAGGGCGCATTATTCTGTGGCAATTGCGGAACCAAGGTTGAGGCAGAAGTGGCAGCACCTGCAAC